>NZ_JBDTJZ010000001.1:0-10862 GCF_039935595.1 Mucilaginibacter sp.
TTAATGTACCTGTTTAAAAAGCAGCGCGATGCATTTAGCCTGGGCCTTTTTTCGGATAAGATTGATTGGATAAGCGGGGTTAAATCAACCTCAACACACTTGTTTTATTTGTACGCCCAGTTAGAAAAAGCTTATAATGAGCCTAAAGTAAACACGGTAACCAATATAGCTGATGTATTGCACCATATCGCACAAGAAGTTCACCAGCGGTCAATGATCATTATTTTTAGCGATATGCTTGAAAATAATATGAGCGACGATAAGCTGCAGGCCCTTTTTGCAGCTATACAACACTTAAAATATAATAAACACGAAGTGGTTATTTTTAATGTGAACGATAAGCAAAAAGAAATTGACTTTAGTTTTGATAACCGCCCGCATCATTTTATTGATATTGAAAGCGGCGATGAGGTTAAGGTACACCCTAACAAAATACGCGATAGCTACCACGCCTCGCTTACCCGGTTCAGGCATGAACTGGAGTTAAAGTGTGCCCAATATAAAATTGATATGGTTGACGCCAACATACATGATGGTTTTCAAAATATCCTCAAATCATATCTTATTAAAAGGAATAATATGATTTAAGTTAAAAGGGTTGTAGAGGTTGTAAAAGTTAAAACATATAACTTCTACAATATTTGCAACTCTTCACAACCAACAAAAAACAAATTACTCAAATCAATTTACCAAAGTTGATGTTATAGAGTAACGTATAAAAACAAGTATGAGACTATCCGTTGAGCGAAAGCCTGTAAGAGTTAACCCAGATTCAAAACGAGTAATAGCAAGGTTCTTTTTTAATGGTAATGATAGGGCAAAAGAAGTAATAGAACGAGTGATGAGCATAAGCGAAGAAACCGCTTTCGGCATTATATCACCACTTTTGCAGGAATATTCAAAGCGTCACCGTAATATAACCCGGGTTTTAAACCGGCATTGCAGCAAGTTAAAGCCCCTGCTGGCTGAGTTGGAAATTGATTTTGATACGTTATCGGTTTACCGCAAGCTGCTTATCGGTTCGTATTTTACGCATGAATACTCTATCGAGTCGGCCGCATTTTTTAACCCTTCAATAATACAGGACCCCGACCAAACCGAGTTGCGGGAAGGCGAGCGCAGGGTAATAATGAGCTTTAGGGCCGTGGGCGAGGGGCATATTTCTTCAATAACTTTTCGCAGGGCACTTTTTGATAAAAACAACAATATTACCGTAATGCCCGCCGGTAATTACGTTGATGAGGCCGAAATTGTGCGCAATGCTGTATATAACAAAAAGCTGTTTTTTGATAAAGCCACTGTCACCCAGATAAATATTGATGTGCTGCGCGAACTGGAGGGAAGGCTTGACCACCATTTTGAATATTCCACGTTGCGGCGTATCATAGCTGATTCGCAAAAGCTACAGGAAAATGATATGAAAAGGCTGGAATATGACAAAGTATTGTGGCTGGCCGATTCGTATTATGAGATCGTATTCTCTATGGACACCGATATATCCGACAGGGTAATATTCCCTATATCCGAATACGAACGTAAGGGTATTGAAGATGCACGCTTTGTAGAGTTTAAAAATGATGATAACAGCTCGGTATATTATGCTACTTATACCGCTTATGATGGCTCATTAATAATGCCTAAGCTGCTGCAAACAACTGATTTTTATAATTTTAAAATTATGCCTTTATACGGGGCAGGGGCGCAAAATAAAAACCTGGCGCTGTTTCCGCGTAAAATAAATGGTAAATATGTAATGATATCGCGTATTGATGGCTGCAATAACTACATCATGTACTCTGATAAAATAAATATATGGGAAAAGCCTATACTATTGCAGCAACCCAAATTTACCTGGGAGTTTGTACAGATAGGTAATTGCGGGTCGCCTATTGAAACAGAACATGGGTGGATAATGATTACTCACGGTGTTGGCCCTATGCGTAAGTATGTACTGGGTGCAAGTTTGCTTAAACTTGACGACCCTGCTATAGAAATAGGCCGACTAAACGAGCCCTTACTTACCCCTAATAGCGATGAACGCGAAGGCTACGTACCCAATGTTATTTATTCATGCGGATCTATTATCAATAACAATAAACTTATAATACCTTACGGCCTTTCAGATTACTCAACATCATTTGCCGAAGTTGATCTGAATGAGTTGATAGCAAAGTTGAAGGAGAAAAAAGTAGAAAATAAATAAAAGAGAAGCGTGTTTATCCTAAAATTCGCTTATATAATTCCAAATAATCTCCTGCCATTTTATCAACTGAGAATTTTGAAGTGGCCCAGTCACAACAATACTGCCTGTTTATTAATGGCAGGTTATTTACTGCTTCTACAGCTTCATCAACGCTACTTACTAAAAAACCGGTTTCCTGGTGTTTGATCAACTCGGGCATAGATCCGCGGTTAAAAGCTATAACCGGCGTGCCGCAAAGCATGGCTTCGGCTACACTTAAGCCAAAGGGTTCATTAAAATTTATAGGGTGTAAAAGTGCTGCTACCATGCCCAGTAGTTCGCTTCGTTTTTCAGGCCCTGCGCTTCCTAAAAATTTAATATCATCATTAAGTTCGGGTTCAATTTTTTCTTTAAAATAGGTTTCATCCTGCACAATGCCGGCAATTAATAATTTGCGCTTACTTTTTTTTGCTATCGCGATGGCTTCGGCAGTGCCCTTATCAGGGTGTATGCGGCCAAAGTATAGTAGGTAATCTTCAGGGGTATGGCTAAATTTAAAATTAGTAGTATCCAAGCCGTTATAAACAGTAGCAAGGTAACTAAGCTCATGGTTTCTGTCGGCATTGCTTATGGATACATAATGATTAGTTTCATTATATTTTTTATAAACCGGTATTATTCTGGGCGACGAAAATCCGTGTATGGTAGTTAACATCGGTGTTTTTATAAGGGCTGAATAAGTAAGCGGCAAAAAATCAAAGTTGTTATGAATGATGTCAAAATTTCCTGCTTTTTCCATCAGGTTACTAATATGCAGGCACTCCAATACTTTAGCGTCCTGACAGCGGTCTTCCTCATACCCCTGTGCGCATATAGCGTCAAGTTTACCGGCGGTAATGGAGTAGCCAGTGGCAAAAAGGGTAACATCAACACCCAGTTTTATTAAACCTTCGGCAATGTTTGATGCTATTTGCTCCCACGGGCCGTAATGCCTGGGCGGTGTGCGCCAGGCCACAGGCGATAACACTGCTACCCTCATTTAGCCGAATGCAGTTTTTGTGTAAACTTGTTATACTCGTATTCAAGCTCAAAAGCCTTTAATACCGTTAAGTGCGATATCAGGTAAGCCAATGTGCTTTCGGCACCCTGGTTGCGGTTAATACCTGTTGGCAATAAGCCATCACAGCAGCCCTTGGTTTCGTGGTCATACAACGGCGCACGCAACGTGTTTTCGCCCAAAAACCACCTGTAGCATAAAAACATTTTTTCAATATACTCCGGCTTACGGAAAGTTTTATAGGCTTGAAAGTGCAACAGCACCATGGCCATGGTTTCAATGGCCTGCTGGTCAAACACCGGGAAGGTTTTACCTTTATAATACCACCCATCATTACCAACGGGGCTTAAATAGCCATTTGATAAAGTAAGTTCATCTAAAAACGCCATGGTTTTTAAGGCTATTTTTTTAACCTTTTCGTTGCCGGTTATTTCGCATGAATGCAGCAGTGCCAGCGGTAATATGGCATTATCATAAGTCAGCCCATCTTCAAACCAATGCCAGTCATCAGTTTGGGCATTTTTATATGCCGCCATTAGCATATCAGTAAGCCTTACCAATTCATTTACCATGCCCTCATCAGTAGGGTATACGGCTAAATAAAGACTTACACCTATCATGGTGTTGGCAACTCCTCTTAAATGATGCAGTTTTGAAAAATGCGGAAATGAACGGTGAAATATTTCGGTGGCAAATTCACGGTATGAGTTGCGCGATGTGCAGCCAATTAAATGCCCAAGTGCCCAAATGGTACGGCCAAATGAATCTTCTGATCCCACTTCATCCAGATAGTGCCTGCTAAAACTCAAAAAATTACGGAAATTACCATCCTCGGTTTGCATATAGTGGATGTAGCTTAGGTATATAGGCAGCAGGTCATAAGCCTCCTTGCTGTTATTACGTTCATAAGCCATGAGCGCCATTATAAGCGCGCGCGCATTATCATCCAAACAATACCCTTCTTTTAAATTGGGTATGCCATATTTGGCATGTTGTACTATACCTGTATCATCAGTTAGGCGTATTACGTGCGCCAGACTAAATTTGGGCATTATTTCAGGGTCAACTATGCTGTTTTTTAATATTTTATCCCTAAAATCATGCTCATAAATAGCTTCCTGGGCAACCTTTATAAATTCTGATCCGGTGGCCGGCCAGCGCAGGTGCAGCCCATAGTCGTAAGCATTTTGTTTTAAATCATTCAGGGTTGCGGGGTTATCCAGCAACTCTAAAACAATATCAGCTAACTGTTCAGAATTTTTGAAATCAAATAAACGGCCACGGTTATGGTCCAATAATTCGGTAGCGTGCCAGTACGGTGTTGAAACTACTGCCGAACCCGCACCAACCGCGTATGATAATGTCCCGCTGGTTATTTGTGCTTCGTTTAAATATGGGGTAACATAAACTTCGGCAGCTGATAAGTAGTGTATCAACTCTTCTTCGGTTACAAATTTGTTTATGAATGAAAGGTTTTGCGATACATTTAATTGGGCGGCCAAAGTTTTTAGGTGGTCCCGGTACTCCTCGCCCGAATTTTTTAACACTCCCGGGTGTGTATTACCTAATATTACGTACATAACGTCAGGGTGTTTGGCAACAATTTTAGGTAGCGCATTTACCACAGTTTCCAGCCCTTTATTGCGGCTTATCAAGCCGAATGTTAGTAGTACTTTATGGTTTTTAAATTGGCTAAGGCTTTTTACCGGGTTTACCTCAGGGGCCTCAACATCGGGTACGCCATGTTCAATTATTTGTATTTTCTCGGCAGGTATATCATAAATAGTGGTTAAAAACTCAACAGCCCGGTTACTCATCACAATTATTTTTGATGATTGCTCGGCTATCTCGCGTATAATAATGCGCTGCACATAGCTGGGCTCTTTTAAAATAGTATGTAAAATAGATATCAGCGGTTTTTCTAAACGGTTAATAAACGGAAGGATATATATACCGCTTTCGCCGCCATAAATACCAAATTCGTGCTCCATTATACAAACATCGGCGCTGCTGGTATTTACATAATTTGCAGCCCGTATATAATCTTTTTGGTGGTTTTGACGCACCACATATTTCACTTCCTCCGGATATTCATACTCATGCATGTTTTCCGAGTCGGTAAGTGCTACCACAAAGTCACCCTTAAGCAGCGTTTCTCTTTCCGGAAAATTGGTCGCAACGGCGCGAACCAAATTTTGGTTAAACGTAGCTATTCCGCATTCGCGGGGCGGATAAGTGGATATATAAGCTATTTTCATAAATATTTATAACTAATGTGTTAAGGTCAAAACATGTGCGTCATTATTATTAGAATGACTAAAAAATAGTGCAGAAATACTCCTGAAAATTAGCATACAGGCTTAAAAGGCACTTTTTTTGTATAGTGCCTTTAGTTTTGCATAAACCGTACCAAAAATTTTTCGTCTCAGTTACTTTCCTTAAAATAGTTAAGGGTTAGCAATTTGCTTCGAAACAGACAATAGTATTGAGATGTTAAGCAAGTTAACTATAATATTCAATGGCCTCCACAATTACTGAACAGGCTTTTTTGAGTTCATCGGGTGTGATGATAAGCGGGGGGGCAATACGCATAGCGTTTGAGCAGTGTAAAAACCAATCGGTAATTACGCCATGTTCTATACAACGGTCAATTATTTTTTTATTGAGGTCAAAGCTCTCCATTTCAATGGCCAGCATCAAGCCCTTGCCGCGTATTTGTTTTATGGCGGGGTGTACCAGTAATTGTTTTATCAGTATTTCCTTTTCTTCAACCTGGTCTGTAAGCTTTTCGGTAAGCAATACCTCTAAAGCGGCAAGGCCTGCAGCACAGCATACCGGGTGGCCGCCAAATGTGGTAATATGACCAAGTATCGGGTTTTCTTTTAATGCGCTCATAACCTGATTTGAGGCTATAAAAGCGCCTACAGGCATGCCGCCGCCTAATGCCTTTGCCAGTAATAAAATATCAGGTACAATATCAAAATGTTGAAACGCGAATAGTTTACCGGTGCGGCCAAAGGCGGCTTGTATCTCGTCCAGTATCAATAAAGTTCCGGTTTGGGTGCAGCGTTGACGCAGGGCTTGCATGTATGCTATGTTGGGTACGTGTATGCCGGCTTCGCCCTGTATGGTTTCCATAATAACGCAAGCGGTTTGGGTGGTTATGTTTTGGAGGTCATCAATATGGTTAAAGCGGATAAATTTTACGCCCGGTAACAGCGGGCGGTAGGCTTGTTTGTAATCCTCATTACCCATAACGCTTAAAGCACCGTGTGTGCTGCCATGGTATGAGTGGTTGAAAGCAATGATCTCCTGCCTGCCTGTATATCTTTTAGCCAACTTTAAAGCGCCCTCAACCGCTTCGGTGCCCGAGTTGGTAAAATAAACGGATTGCAGGTTATCAGGCAGTAATGATATTAGTTTTTCGGCAAAAAGTACTTGCGGGGTTTGCACGTATTCGCCATACACCATCAGGTGCATGTATTTATCTAATTGGTTTTTAACGGCGTTAATTACGTATGGATTGCTATGCCCCAGGTTACTTACGCCTATGCCTGATATAAGGTCAATATAAGCCTTGCCATTCTTATCATACATATAAATGCCTTCGGCACGTTCAAATTCCAATAGCAGGGGGAAATTGGTGGTTTGCGCGTTGTTGGCTAAAAAAAGCTGGCGAAGGGTTAGCATAGCGCAAAAATACTAAAGGCTTACCACTTTATGCGGTAAGCCTTTATATATATATGTTAAATGTTTTTAATTCTGCCGTTCGTTGAGGTTACGGAAAATTTCGTCCTTAAACGTTTGCTCGCTTTTGTACATCTTGCTCACTTTTTCGGGCGACATTATTTTTAAAAACTCATTCTGGTAATATTCTTTGGTATCAATAAGTTTCCGGTCATAGCTCAGGTCCTTATCCAGTTGAGCATTTCCGTTAGTTTGCGATGAGGAGTTATTTAGGCGTTTTAACCGCCTTATCTCGCTAAGTGCATTTTGATAGCTTCGATAAATGTGTAAAAACTTAGTTGCATCGGCAGGTGATAAAGCCAGTTCACGAACAATAAAGTTTTCTTTAATTATTTGTACCTTCCTGGTTTGCGACTCGCGCGGCAAATTATCATTAGCAGGTGTGATATTGTTTTGCGTCCGCTGTGCAAAACTGCTGTAACCTATACCCATTATTAATAGAGCAACAAAAATAGGTTTGCTAAACTTATTCATTGTTATCATTATTGCGAATCTACGTAATCGTTTAAATCACTTTGCAACCGGGCGTCATTAACCGTAAGGCCCTCGGCATTTATTATATGCTGTGCTTCATTACCATCTGCATATAATTTTAAATAGCTTTCCATTTCCTGGTCAGAAACACCGGATAATTGTTTATGCAGGTACGAAGATTTGTGTGCAGTGATGTCAGATGTTGGCCTGAAAAATAATCCGGCACCCACTATGGCTACAAAACAGGCAGCTGTGGCATATTTAAAGGCAGGGGCATTATACAACTGCCTTATTATACCCTTACGTTTAACCATATCCAGGTTAACCGTTTGGTTAAGTATGTTTTTATTTAATTGGTCAAAATAACCTTCGGGCACGGTTAACGCTTGGGGTGTGGTAACCAAAACCTCCTCAACAACTACACGGCTATGTATTTGCGCGTTTAATTGTTCAAAATAATTATCAGGCACCGTAAAACCCGTTTGCTGGTTTAAAGTTTGCTCAATATTTATACGGCTCATTATATTGCCGCTTAAATCATCAAAATAATTTTCAGGAACAGAAAACTCTTGTTGCTCATTTTGCTTTAAATCATTTAAACGGATACCGGATACAATTCGCCTACTCAACTCGTTAAAGTAGCCTTCGGGTACCGTAAAAGGGTTATTTGGGTTAACCTTTTTTAACTGCCCGTAGTCATTTAGCCATTCTTTATTTCCTATATCACTTTTCATAATACCATATAGATATAAATAAAACCCAAAGGTTTAATAATTTCATCAAAATTTCATTAAAAAATTAATCCTCTTTGAGCAAGTGTGCTTCTATTTTTTTGACGGCCAGGTGAAACGACGCTTTTAAAGCGCCAACACTGGTACCTAATACTTCTGATATTTCTTCATATTTCATATCATCGTAGTATTTCATGTTAAATACCAGCTTTTGTTTCTCAGGTAAAGTTAATAAAGCCTGCTGTAATTTTTTCTGTATCTGGTCGCCGGTAAAATAGTCAGACTCGCTAAGCGTATCTGCCAGTTCATAATCTACATCATCCAGCGATATATTATTTTTCTGCTTTTTTTTATTTAAAAAAGTGATACACTCATTAGTGGCTATACGGTACATCCAGGTATATAACTGCGCATCGTTCCTGAAACCGGCCAGGTTTTTCCAAACCTTTATAAATACATCCTGTACCAAATCGTCAGCGTCGTCATGGTCAATTACCATACGCCTAACGTGCCAGTAAATTTTTTGCTGGTATTTATTAAGTAAAATTTTGAAAGCCTCATTACGGGTCCTTTCATCCTGAAACTTGCTTAATATTTCAGCATCGTCAACAACTTGTGCCGGCATATTTTTTTATATAAGTGATGCGGTTTTTAGTGCATCAAACCGCTAAAATACTATTTTAATTACAACACATTCAACACTTGTTGTGATGATGCTTTGGTATCAACCTTATCAATTACCTTTTGGATGTACCCATCGGCATTTATAATAAACGTAGTACGCATGGTACCCATATAAGTTTTACCATACATGTTTTTTTCGCCCCACACGCCGTAGGCTTCTACAATTTTCTTATCCTCATCAGCAATAAGCGGAAATGGCAGGTTGTATTTGCTCTCAAATTTTTTGTGCGATTTTTCGTCATCGGTACTAACACCAATTACTTCAAACCCCTTGCTTAACAATGATTGATAATTATCCCTGAAATCGCATGCTTCGGCGGTACAGCCGGGCGTATCATCTTTTGGATAAAAGTATAAAATAACGGTTTTGCCTTTAAAATCTGTCAGCGAAACGGTTTTGCCGTTTTGGTCCTTAGCTGTAAAATTTGGGGCCTTGTCGCCTTGTTTAAGTGTTGTCATTTTTGGTTTATTGGTTGATCAGGTTGATTAAGTGAGTGGTTAATCAGTTACTAAAATAACTATTCTCCCAATAAACCACTCACTCAATCAACTATCTATAAAAATCCGCAGTATATACCGCGCTATTATCTTTATTATCCGTAACGGTTAATTCAAAATTATGTTTGCCGTGGGCAATATTATCAAAGGTATAACTTAACACTCTTGTTTTATAATCCCATTCCATTAACACCCATTTACCGTCAATTTTACCGTTATAGCTTTTTATGCCCGATAGATTATCGCTTATCCGTAATGATATACGGCTAAGTTTAGCCATGTTTTTGCTATTGCTTATGTTTACAGGTACAATACGCGGCGGTACATCATCCATACGGATATAAAAATCGCCAAAGGTTTTTGGCTGACCTTTTACGTACCCGTCTTCATACACGCCACCTGCATAGCCGCCCGCAGTACTTACAATAACGGCTTTGTTGGCTAATTGCCCCAAATCACGGTCGGGTTTTATCCAAAGGTCATATTGGTCATGTATAGGTGTAAAGCGGTTATGAATACGGTGCGTTACCGAAAACGCTTCGGGCCGCATGGGTAATGTTGAGTAAGTAAAATCTACATCATCATATAAATTGCCGGGCATTATGGTAACTTTTACCTTGTCGTTAACAAATTCATTTTTTTTGTCATAATGAAATAAGGTGCCGTTTAACTGGCTGGTAGCAATTGCCGTGGGCGTATGCGATTTTACATGAAGCAAAACAGTTGAAGTATTGCCCGCCACATCCTTAACAATATATTTAACCTCATGGTCGCCATCGTCATTAAAATTTATAATTCCCCTGTTTATGGATTGCGGGTAAAGCGAGATTTTGCTGCCCGGCAGTATAAAGCATTTTTGCACCCATCTGCCGGTTGTTATTAGGGCAGGGTAATCAATATATGCATTAATGGCATGGGTTTGATCAAAGCCAAAACGTTCAATAGCGTAGGTATATACGGTTTTATCATCCACCTGCAACTCAATCGAGTAAACGCCATTACGGCTTGCCGATGCGCTGTTTTTATCGTAAGCGGTAATACCAAAGCCGGTGTTGCCGCTTACATTAATTACGCCCGGGCGTGTTAAATGATAGTTGCCCGCGCTGCCAGTCACCGATAAAAATTCACGCGGGGTATTTTCGCTAAAAGGTTTATTATCTAAATGATAAATACCCACCGCGCTTATTGACGGAGCCACCTTATCCGGAATAGTAATGCCAAAAAGCTGCGGGTTAATTATCTCTTCGGTTTTGGTATCGCGTACCTCAAAATGCAGGTGAGGCCCTTCAACCGCGCCTGATGCGCCCGATATGCTAATAACGTCGCCCTGGCAAACCTCAATCTGGCCGGGAGGGAGGTTAAAATCAACATCATATTGCTGGTGTTGGTACTGGTAATCGCGCACGGCTTTGCTAATGGCATCATTAAAACGCTCGTTGTGCATATAAACGGTGGTGTATCCATTAGGGTGGTCAAGGTAAACTATATT
>NZ_JBDTJZ010000002.1:0-2945 GCF_039935595.1 Mucilaginibacter sp.
ACTCGGGCGCGGGCTTTAACCTGGTTATAGGCCAATTTAACATAGGTAGTGCCATACAACATATCAACAGTCCTAATGAATCATTTACGGGCACACCTGCCAGGCTGCCCATGCGCGGTGTTGGTCATATCAGCTACCGGTGGGACCTAAACCCCGGTGAAAATTTATATGATGACGAAAAATCATATATAGTGCCTTCAATAGTATATAACAGGCAGGCTACCGCGCAATCATTAAGCGCGGGTGTACAATATAAGCGCGGGGTGTTAAACGCGGGTGCATGGTACCATAGCGGCGGTCAGTTTGGTCCGAGTTCGGTAGGTATTTCTTTAATATTCGATTTGATAATTAACCGTGAGGGTGGCGAAAAAATGCGTTTTGGCGTAAGCCATGACGTACCCATATCAGGACTAAATTATAGCAATACAAGCGGCACAACAGAAGCAAGCTTAGGCTATCAAACCGCTTTCCCGGCACGAGACACCGAGCATAAATTTGAGGGCCTGCGCAGGTGCTATGATTTTTATTGAGAAGTATAATACTGTCTAAAATATTATCTCCAGTGGCCGGCAACCCACACGTAGCCACGCAGGCGATGATCCCAATGGCCGGCAACCCATACCGCGTCCGAGCGAACGGGTTCGGCCCAATGGCCTCGCCGATAAACATAAGTGCGGCCACGTGGCACCCATTCTTCATCAACCCAAACATGGCGTGGTGACGGACGACCCTCACGAATTACCACCCGTGGTCCGGGGCGGTTAGGACGGAAACGTACAACTAATTGAGCGTTACTATTGCCTACGCCAAACAATAGCATAGCGGTTAACAGCATTAAAACTTTGCGAATATTTTTCATAGTATTAAATATTGATTATTTACTATGACAAAAAAGCCAAAAAAGGGTTTAAAAAATTTACCAGTTTACTTTCGAGTAACCCAACCACCTAAAACGCGTGTATACCCCTTTGCTGATTTTACCCAGCGCCCGGGCTTATAAACATCTTTTGGTGAGGGTGGGTAGCTCCAGAAACCCGGGCGATAAATATATTGTTTTTTAGCATTAAGTATCCACTCTTCGGATATCCAAACATGGTATTTACTGGGCCGCCTGGGGATTGTTGTTTTGGGAGCTGGGGGTATACTTTTTACATACTGGGCGTAAGTATTTGCTACACCAAACAGTGATATTGCAAATACTAAAATCAATTTTAAGCTGATTTTTTTCATTGTAATACTTGTTTTAATGCTGCGAATTTAATGCGTAAGCAAAAAAAATAAAATAGCTCTTTGAAATTTTTGTGGAGTATTTTTTAGCAAAGCAGATTAGTAAATTTGTAGTTTAGAAAATAAAATACAAACTCCTGATAATCTATGCAGCCAGCGGAAGCCAAACAGAAAATACAGAAATTAACAGCCGAATTGAGGCAGCATAGCTATAATTATTATGTACTGGCTATGCCCACTATAGCTGATTTTGAGTTTGATAAAAAACTAGAAGAACTAGATAAACTGGAAAAGCAATATCCTGAATTTGCCGACCCCGATTCGCCTACACAAAGGGTAGGCGGCGAAATTACCAAGGAGTTTGTTACCGTAAAACATAAATGGCCCATGCTATCGCTGGGCAACACTTATAACGAGCAGGAACTGCTTGATTTTGACCAGCGCGTACGCAAAGCCATTGGCGATAATTTTGAATACGTATGCGAGCTGAAGTTTGATGGCCTCTCCATGAGTTTAACTTACCAAAATGGCAAGCTTTTGCGTGCGGTTACCCGGGGCGATGGGGTGCAGGGCGATGATGTTACTACCAACATTCGCACCATTAACAGCATACCTAAAAGGTTAACCGGTGGTGGTTACCCTGATGAGTTTGAGATACGCGGCGAGGTATTTATGCACCTTAAAGCATTTGAACGCCTTAATAAAGAACGAGTAGATAACGGCGAACAACCTTATGCCAACCCGCGCAATTTTGCGTCGGGCACGGTTAAAATGCAGGATTCTGCCGAGGTGGCACGGCGCCCGCTGGATTGCTTCCTTTACTTTTTATATACCGATAAGCCATTATTTAAAACCCATTGGGAAAGCCTTGAAGTTGTGAAAGGTTGGGGCTTTCATGTAAATGAGCATAGCAGCTTATGCAATAACATTAATGATGTATTGGAGTTTATTACTTACTGGGATAAAAAGCGTTTTGACCTGAGTTATGATATTGATGGTATAGTAATAAAGGTAAACAACTATAACCAGCAGCAGGAACTGGGCTTTACAGCTAAATCTCCGCGATGGGCCATATCCTATAAGTTTAAGGCCGAGCAGGTACAAACCGAATTATTGGCGGTAACTTACCAGGTGGGCCGCACGGGCGCAGTTACGCCGGTAGCCAATTTAAAACCTGTATTACTGGCAGGCACAACCGTAAAACGCGCTACCCTGCACAATGCCGACGAAATTGAAATACGCCTTAAGCTGCACGAGGGCGACTGGGTATTTGTTGAAAAAGGCGGCGAGATCATCCCAAAAATCATCAGCGTAAATATGGATAAGCGCAAGCCCGGTGCAAAGCCTATTCATTATATTACCCACTGCCCCGCTTGTAATACGTTGTTACAACGACAGGAAGGCGAGGCTGCTTTTTATTGCCCTAATGATGCAGGCTGCCCGCCGCAAATAATTGGTAAAATGCAGCATTTTATTGGCCGCAAGGCCATGAATATTGATGGCCTTGGTGATGAAACCATTGACGCTTTTTACCAGAAGGGCTTTATACACACCATTAGCGATATTTATGGGTTGAAGAACCATGTTGATGAGCTGAAACAAATGGAACGTTTTGGCGAAAGATCTATCAACAATATGCTGGAGGGGATTGAGAGTTCAAAAAAAATGCCTTTTGAAAAGGTATTGTTTGGTTTGGGTATACGCTACATTGGCGAAAC
>NZ_JBDTJZ010000003.1:0-9644 GCF_039935595.1 Mucilaginibacter sp.
AATCATGCGGGGGACATTTCCGTTTGGAATCGCAAACACCTGAAGGCGAAGCATTGCGCGATGATGACAACTTCGCCTTCGTAGCCGCCTGGGAATATAAAGGCGATAACCAACCCGAAGTTCTGAATAAAGAAAAACTGGACTTTGAATTTGTTCATTTAACACAAAGAAGTTATAAATAGAGATTTGAGATACTAGATATGAGTATTGAGATTAATATCTTATCTCATATCTAACATCTCAAATCTCATATCTAAAAAACAATGCATAATCTGCAGGAATTAAAAATTTGGAATAAAGCAATAGACCTTTCAGTTGAGGTTTACCAGGCTACTTCTGACTTTCCTGCTGATGAGCGATTTGGTTTAATTAGCCAGTCACGAAGAGCTGCCGTTTCAATTCCTTCAAATATTGCTGAAGGGGCCGGCAGAAATTCAAAAAAGGAGTTTGCAAATTTTTTGGGTATAGCCAACGGCTCGTCTTATGAATTACAAACTCAATTAATAATATCGAATAAATTAAATTTATTGAGGGATGAGTTATTAGATTCTTTATTAAAGCAGATTGATGAATTGCAAAAAATGAATTATGCATTTCAAAAAACCTTGCTAAATAATTAATCTCATGTCTCAAATCTCACATCTCAAATCTATAAAAGAATGAGTGGAAATATGAATCTGACGCTTAAAGTATGGCGTCAAAAAGATGCCAATTCAAGCGGCAAAATGGTAACCTACCCGGCTGAAAATATTTCGCCGGATATGTCTTTCCTGGAAATGCTGGACGTGGTGAATGAAAGCCTTACCCTTAAAGGGGATGAGCCCATACATTTTGACCATGATTGCCGCGAAGGTATTTGCGGTATGTGTTCGTTATATATCAATGGTCGCCCGCATGGGCCTAAACGCGCTATTACTACCTGCCAGTTGCACATGCGCAGCTTTCATGATGGCGAAACCATTACTATTGAGCCTTGGCGCGCTGGCGCATTCCCGGTTATAAAGGATCTGGCGGTAGATCGTTCGGCATTTGACCGTATACAGCAATCAGGTGGTTTCGTATCGGTAAATACCGGAGGCGTACCTGATGCCAATGTTATTCCTATCCCTAAGGTAATTGCCGACGAAGCATTTAACTCGGCTACCTGTATTGGTTGCGGCGCTTGCGTTGCGGCTTGTAAAAATGCGTCGGCTATGCTGTTTGTATCGGCAAAGGTATCGCAATTGGGTATGTTGCCGCAGGGCCAGCCCGAGCGTTGGAGCCGTGTGCAGGCCATGGTTGCCCAAATGGACGAGGAAGGTTTTGGTAACTGTACCAACACCGGTGCCTGCGAGGCCGAATGCCCTAAAGAGATTAGTCTGCTGAATATATCACGTATGAATAACGACTATTTCAGCGCCAAACTTTTCCGCGAGGAAAAAGTGCATGAGCACGGCAGCAGCGGCGAATAAAGAACTTTACATAAAGAACAATTGGATTAGGCCCGGGGAGATTTCTCTTCGGGCCTTTTTTTAGCCCCCTGTCATTTCGAAACGGAGTGAGAAATCTTATACGACAACATCCGATGCCTTTCGCTTGTATAAGATTTCTCCTCGTACCTCGTTCGAAATGACATTGGATTTTTAAGAACAATTCGTCCTTTTTAAACTTATATTGTAACACCAATTAAAACCCGATGTACTTTGTTATAGGATCTTTACTTATCATTTTATTAGCCTGGTATTTATTGCGCAAGCCGGGTAAACCTGCCGCCATTACGTCTACTGTCGCCCCTGTAGATATCAATACCGCCTACCGCCCCTTGCTTGATGCGCACATCGACTTTTACCACAACCTTAATGCTACCGCCCGCAAACGTTTTGAGGCGCAGGTAACCCATTTTTTAAGCTATGTACATATTGAAGGCGTAGGCACCGATGTTACCGACCTGGACCGTGTGCTGATAGCCAGCAGTGCCATTATACCCATTTTTGGTTTTGGCGACTGGCGGTATAATAACCTTACCAACGTGATATTATACCCCGATACCTTTGATAAAGATTACCAGTTTGAGGGCGAGCACCGTGATATTATGGGGATGGTAGGCAGCGGCTATATGAACGGGCAGATGCTGCTATCGCGCGCGGCATTGACCAAAGGCTTCTCCTCTGCCGCGGGAAAAGAGAACGCGGCCATACACGAGTTTGTACACCTGCTGGATAAAGCCGATGGTGCCACCGATGGCGTACCCGAACAGTTAGTACCGCCCGAATATGCCCAACCCTGGTTAAGCCTGATGCACCGCGAAATGCACAAAATAAAAGAGGGCCACTCGGATATTAACCCCTACGCCCTTACCAACGAGGCCGAGTTTTTTGCCGTAGCCGCCGAATACTTTTTTGAAAAACCCGACAAGCTGCAGGAAAAACACCCGGAATTGTATGAGCAGTTGAGTAGGATATTTAAGCAGGGTGCGGCGGGTGGTGTGCAGTAGTTACAAACTACAGGCATATTGGTCCGAAGTCAGAGACTTCGGACAGCGGGAATTGTTTTCTTTTGAATTTCAAAATATAGCTCTAATATTTGATCAATAAAATGTCTCAATACTATTCCTGGACTATCAGTCCTTGATTCTAATTTCGGTTTTTGCCAAGGCTCTCTAATTTCTTTTCTGTTTATTATCCCGAAAGATAATTGATCTTTATAGGTCCCAATATTGACCAAATCGATTCTTTTGTCAAGGTCTATAGTTAAACCATTCTTTCTGGCAGAAATGTACAATTTAATTGTTGGTGGGATTTGTTTGTTAAATTTCATCCCTCTCTCAATTTTTTGTTCTGAGCCCAATAGATGTAAAATTTTTGAACGATAAAGTCGCTCAAAATAAAAAATCAGTGTAAGTCCTTCTTTTTTATTTGTATCAAATATTCTAATAGTTAAATACCAAGTGTTTGACACTTTTCGATCTTCTAATAAATCTAAATATTGGCTGAAAGAAATAATTTCGTATTCTTTAAAGTTGATGTCTAAGTGACCTAAATAGTTATTTATTTCTTTGAGGTTTCTCTTTAAAAGGGTTTTAAATACAGATAATTGATTTTTCCAAACTTCATAATCATATGAGTGTTTTGATTTTGCAGCTTCATATTTTTCTACGGAAATACTTTTATATTGCTCAAGCCACGCTTTTTGACGCTGGTCTTCATTTATTAACTCTTCATATATTGAAATGGATTCTCTTATATTATCAGACAGTAATTCTATTAGATTGTTTAAATTACCTTTATCACCCTCGATTAAAGCTTTATAATACGCGTCTCTATCCGAGATTTTTATTATAACTTCAGGATAACCTTTTTGTAATAAAAAAAAGTTAAGAAACATTCTTGAAACTCTTCCATTGCCATCACTAAAAGGGTGTATCCATGTTAACCAATGATGTAATATTGCTCCCATAATCAATGGCGGATGTTTATGTGAATTTCGATTCATCCATTGAAACATTTCGTCAATATGTGACTCGACATCATGAAAATATGGAGGCTTGTGGTCAGAACCCTTAATGTGAACTTCTTCCGTTCGAAATTCTCCCGCAGAGAACCCAGGTATATTTTTCATTATGAGACTGTGTAATTCAAGCAACGTTCGTTTAGTAATAGCTTCTCTTCCATCAATAAGGCGATACAAATACTCCGTGGCTGTTGCTAAAGATTTTGCCTCAATCTCATCTTTTAATGGTCTCTCATTAATAACCATTCCATTTAAAATCAACTCTGTTTCACGCAGCGATAATTTATTCCCCTCTATTGCATTACTATGATATACTTGTTTAATGAGCAACTGTTTCTTTAAATTATCTAACAGCTCTTTGCTTAACCCCTTGTCTCTACGTTCATTTAAATCGTCAATGATTTTTTCAATATTATCCAGATTTTCTTTGGCTTCAAAAGGAAGCGTAATTGTGGGCGTGTTGTAAATCATACAATTAGGATGGTTAGGGACAAGATTGGTCTAATAAAAAATAAATATAATCATTTGTTAATTATTTTACTATCACCGCTGTCTGAAGCCCCCGCCGTCGCTCGATGTTGAGGCCTTTTCCTTGGAACAATTAGGAAAAGCTCGATTTTGCATAAATATTTGTAAATTAGATAATTAATCTAAACCTTTTGCTATGGCGAAGAAAATTTATCTATCCACATTTAACATAAAGGTGCTCGACCGGCGTGAAGAAACTGTGCTAAACCTATTTAATAACAATGAAGATTTTTTTGATTTTTTTAAAGACTTTGCTGACGATGTTTTTAAAAATGTAAGAAAGACTCACGGGTACAGTGATAACACTACATTACATCTTGCCTTTGACGAACCTGTAAAACACGATAAAGATTTACGCGTATTTTATGGATATATTTCTAGTGGTGTTGGCGGCGATCGATATAAAGTTAGAAATTCTGGAGAAACAGAAACTAAATTTGAATCGAACCCTGATAGTGATATCACATACCGAGATCTGTTTTTTTATTTGCAATTACCTATAGGTCAAAAATTCGGCTATCTAATCTTACAAAAGAAAAGAGATTTTGGCGTCAAAGGCTCAATTCAAAAAGCCCTCAATAAATATTTTCAAGAAAAGGGCTATCCTGGTTATCGCGCAACTATTAATAACATGCTTAATGGAAGAGTGTTTGATAAGATGATGTCTAATGGCAATCTTAAGAACATTGATTTTATAAAAAAATCAATACCAAGTACTTTAGACGATTTATATCTGAATGGCCTAAAAAAGGATAAAGGAGTTTTAACAACTTCTATTCGGTCCTCAACTTCACTTAGCGGATATTGGAAAGATTTTATAAAACAGTATTACAAAAAGCAGTATAAAGAAAATATTATTGAATTAAATGATGGCCTTGAAAATTTAGACAATCTTGATGAAATTGAATTTGAAGTTGAACTGAAGGGTAAAAAAAAGACCTTTCATGTTCTTGCAAAAAATCGGACCTTGCCTGATGTAGAAGTGTCTGATGATTTAGATTTTATCAGGAACGAACCGACGACTGAATCTTTAGTAAAAGTTGCAGATAGCCTAATTAGTGATATGTTAACACTAACACCAAATGTTTCAACGAATTGATATACTTAAGATCATTTCTGATCATCTTAAAACACTTAGACGAATAGATTCAGATTCTAAAGGGATTTCTGGATGGGATTTTATATTATTTATTGCAGTTCCATTGAGCGTAGGAATATTGTTGGCAGCGTTAAAAATTAGTTTGTCAAGTCATGTCACCGACTTAATAACCTTTGTCTCGATTTTAGGTGGTTTTTTGTTTAATCTTTTGGCAATAATATATGGTCTTATTGACAAGTTAAAGGAAGATTCATTAAGTGATCCGTTAAAAGCCGTATTTGTTAAAGAAGTACATATTAATATTTCATTCAATATTTTATTATCTCTGTTTCTACTTGTGAGTTTATTGATATATTCGTTTTTGAACGGTGCTTACAAATGTTTGTGGCAGATTCTTTTATATGGAGCTTTGACCGCAATTATTTATTTCTTGCTGTTACTTTTTCTACTTACGATGTTTATGGTTTTAAATAGAGTATATATTTTATTTAAAAAGAGCTAATATCCGTTGCTTAAAGCCTCTGACTTCGGACGACTATGCCCGTAGTCTTTAGACTACAGGGCCCCAAAAACAAACTATCCACCTCAATTACCCCTCGCTATCCAAAGTCTCTGACTTCGGACAGCGTTTTAGACGTAGTCGGCATATCAATAAAAATAAGTGATGAGTATCATTAATTGGTTTGACCTCAATTACATAAGCGGCTTTCCTAAAGTTTTATTTTTGATAAAAAAAGTTATGAATCAAACACACATTCACCTGCTTATTACCCACCTGCCCATTATTGGTGCTATGTTGGGTGCATTGGTTTTAATTCATGGTATATGGAGAAAAAGCAATTCAACTTTAATAGCTGCTTATAATATTTTGATCCTATCGGCCATTGGGGCGGGTATTGCCTATATAACCGGTGAAGGTGCCGAAGAGGCGGTTGAACATTTACAGGGGGTATCTAAAAGCGTTATTGAAGAGCATGCGGAGTCGGCCCTGGTATCGATTATTGGCCTGGCGGTTGTTGGTGCAATAGCCTTAATAGGTGTATTGGTAACGCAAGCAAACAGTTCGCTTACCCGGCGGGTAGCGCTGTGGACCCTGGCGGCATCTGTTGTTGGTTTTGCATTGGTTGCAAGAACAGGCTATTTAGGCGGAAAAATAAGGCATGCCGACGAAATTGGAAATAATAAGGTATCCACGGCGAAAGAAGGGAACGGCAAGGAGAAGGATTGAACCATCTATAGTTTATCAACTCAACCACCACTGTCTCACACTGTCCGAAGTCAGAGCCTTCAAGCAGTATGATATTAAACTGAAAATCACTGTATTATACAAATCAAGTTAAGTGGCGCTAAACCGTAGGCCAGAGGGGCGGGGTCAACCTACAATAAAGCGCGTTTTATGTAAACCCCATTGTTTTATAAACACTTGATTATCAATTGACTAAATAATTTTTTATTTAATTGTGTAAACCTTTGTAAACCATTTTACCAAAAAAAGCTGCCCCGCTGCCTGTAGTCTGTGACCTACCGATCTAACAACAAACAAGCCACCTTGTGAATGGTGATGAATATCATGATTAAAACTGACAACTATTACCTATATAATTGGTTTAGATAGAGATATTTGATAAATTGAACAATATACATCCAGCCTATGCATAAACCAAGTTACTATATGGTAAATGCCATAACCCTTTACCGGTTGTTGGCAGCCCCCGTCCTTTTAACCTTACTTTTTAACCATGAGCTGGCTATTTTTAAATGGCTTTTGGCGGTTAGCTTCCTAACGGATGCGGTAGACGGGTACCTGGCCCGCAAGTTCAAAGTAACCAGTGTGTTTGGTTCTATCCTTGATTCTGTTTCAGATGACCTTACTACTGCGGTGGCAATTATTGGTATTGCCCTGATAAACCCCGGGTTTTTAAAAAAGGAAATAGTATGGATAGTGATACAGGTAGTGTTTTTTATAACGCAGATAGGTTTTGCCCTGTTCCGTTACGGTAAGATCAGTAGTTTTCATACCTACCTGGCCAAGTTTGTTACGGTTTTCCAGGCGATATTTCTGGTGCTTTTTTATTGGTTGCCCGAGCCGGTATATCCATTATTTTATTTTGTTGCGGTCCTTACCATTCTCGACTTATTAGAGGAGATCATCCTCGTGTTGATTATCCCCAAATGGGAAACGGATATAAAGGGCTTGTATTGGATATTAAAAAGGCAGCGTACTTAACGCGTCAATAGAAGCCGAAAAGCCGGCGGGCAAATAAATCAGGACAAAAAAATACCCGGCATTTTATTTGCCGGGTATTTTAAATGTTATAAGTCGCTCCTTTATTTTACTGCTGCTATTTTAGCGCCTATCCTAAAGAAATCAAAATCGGCGTAGCCGCCAGTGGTTTTTGCGGAGTAGTTAAACAAACCAAAACGGTAGCCCATAAAATGAGGAAGCGTATAAGCCATTTTTAATACCGAGCCTATTGGTGTCCAGGTTTTGCCGTCAAGGCTGTAATAAAAGTAGCCTTTATCGGTTTTGTCCTTAAAATCGCAACCCGCTTTAAGATAAATCATTTTTTGATTTAGTGGGATATTAGCCACTTCAATAGGGTTACCCGAGTCGGCATTTACCATTACAATTGATTTGGTTGTAGCACCGGCTTTTACACCAACAAATCCATATTTTTTTTGCAGCAGGATAAGTCCGGCACAATCGCCATCCTTCATATTGGATACATCCAGCGCGGTAGCGCCTTCGCTTTCGGGGCCAAATGTACGTTGGGTTAGGGTATTGCGGGCCTGTAAAACCGTAGTATCAATGCGGCCTGTGGTTAACCTTAAAAACCCGGGGCGTTGGGTTAATGACCATAGCGCGTTGTCCGGGTTATGGTTCCATTGCCATACCAGCGGCAGGGTAGCAACAGCGCTGCGGCGCGAAAACTCATCCGAGTTAACAATACCCGGAATATATCCTTTACTTGCCGGCAGGTCAAGCATATCAGGTGCTTTACCATCAACACCTATAATTGGCCAGCCATCCTCCCATTTAACCGGCACCATATAAGGCACACGGCCCACTGATCCATAATCACGGAAGAGGTAGGCAAACCAATCGCCTTTAGGTGTATTAATTAGTCCGCCCTGCGCAATGCCTTGATTGGAAAAGGCTACGCGACCTTCATCCCACGGACCGGTAATTTTATCGGCGCGGTGCAAAACCACCGTACGCACGCCACCGCGAGGCCAGGTAATATTAAACAAGTAATATTTGCCGTTTATTTTAAACACCTGCGAGCCCTCGGCAGCCAAACCTGTTCCGCCGGATGGTGTGCCTGCATTTTGTATAAGTACCTGCGGGGTGGTGCCTGGTTTAACGCCGGTAAGGTCATCGCTTAATTCAGCAATCATCAGGCGATTGCTGCCAAATATCATATACACCTTTCCGTCATCATCAAAAAACAACGAGTGGTCATGAAAAGAGGGTTTAAATGAAGTTGCTTTCCAGGGGCCCTTTTCAATGCTTTTGGTACTGTATATATAAGTTTTACCGGTGGTGCTTGAAAATGTACTTACATAATAAGTGCCATTATGGTAACGCAAACTGCTGGCCCACGAGCCTTTGCCATAAGCGTTTTTGCCGTTGATAAGGTTAAGCTCATCATTATTATCATCAAGCGTATTGTACGCATAGCTCACCAGTTCCCAGTTCACCAGGTCCTTTGATTTCATGATGGGCAGCCCGGGGTTCATGTGCATGGTGGTACTGCTCATGTAATACGTATCACCAACCCTTATCATGGACATATCAGGTACATCGGCCCATATAATGGGGTTTTGGGCTTTTTGCGCTTTCAGCACAAACGGTGCGCTAAGTATCGCGATAGCAATACTTAGGGTAGTAAAAAATCTTTTCATTTAGTGGTTATATTGGTAATAATCAAAACAGCCGGCAAGATGTATCTCCTGCCGGCTGTTTTAAGCTTTATTCTGTCTTATCTAAATAACAACTGGCTAAACAGATACAGGTCGTTATTCCATACTTTGGGTTCGTGCTTGCCCGAATCAATATGCCAGATGTGTTTAATATCATGCTCCTTTAAATATTTATGCACGCCACGGCTTACGGTTATTAAACCATCCTGATCGCCTACTGATAACCAAAGCAATTTTAATTTTTTAGCACCTTCAATATCCGGTACTATTTTATCTGGAGGCAGGGTGTTTGGTGCCGATGAGAAACCGCCTACGTAGGCAAAGGTATTGGTATTAGCCAGGCCAAAGTTTAATGATTGGCCGCCGCCCATTGAAAGACCTGCCAAAGCACGGTGCTCACGATCTGCTTTTACAGGATAGTTAGCTTCCATGTAAGGTATAATACTGCCTAAAAGATCTTTATCAAATGCGCCAAATGCAGCCGAACCACCGTAAACGTTTCCTGTATTACGGTCGTCTTTTTGCGCACGTCCGTTAGGCATCACTACTATCATAGGCACTATCTTTTTATCAGCATATAAATTGTCTAATACCTCGTGCGCTG
>NZ_JBDTJZ010000004.1:0-7350 GCF_039935595.1 Mucilaginibacter sp.
CTGGGCCGGGTTTTGTTATATTGAAACCTGGAGCCATGGTGATTTTGTGGCTAACTCGGGCCTGATAGTAGCGCCCGAATACCGTAAAGTAGGTTTAGCTAAAGCCATCAAACATAAAATATTCGAACTTTCGCGCACCAAATATCCCGAAGCTAAGCTGTTTGGATTAACTACTGGACTGGCTGTAATGAAAATAAACTCTGAATTGGGCTATGAACCGGTAACCTATTCGGAGCTTACGCAGGACGAAGATTTTTGGAAAGGCTGCAAAAGCTGCGTTAATTATGATATATTGACCATGAAAGAACGGAAGAACTGCATGTGTACCGCCATGCTGTTTGACCCGGCTGAAAAGGCGAAAGATTTAGAAAAAAACACACAAGAAAAATTAAAAGAGATTACTCATAAGGCCACTCTGTTCGAACGAATAGAAAATGCTATTAAAAGTTTTGGGCAGGATTTAAAAATTTTTTAATTGAAGCTTAAAGCTGAAAGACTAAAGCAGAAAGCTTTTAATATATAAATGAGAGATTATAGGAAATTGGAGGTATGGAAAAGATCGCACGAATTGACCTTGTTTGTGTACAAAAACATATTGCCCAAATTTCCTAAAAGTGAACAATTCGATTTATTGAGTCAAACAAAACGCGTTACTTACTCTATACCGATGAATATTGTTGAAGGAAGCGGAAGATTTACAGAGAAAGACTTTGCTCATTTTTTAGATATGGCATTAGGTTCTGCACATGAATTAGAATACTGTTGTCTTTTAAGTAAGGATTTGTCTTACTTTGATGAGGATTTACATAATACCACAAACAAATTAATTAACGAAGTTAAAGCCATGTTAATTGGCTTAATTAAAAAACTAAGAGAGTAAAAAGCTTTGGTCTTTTTGCTTTCTGCTTTTAGCTTATGAAAAAGAAAGTAGTATTAGCTTACAGTGGCGGTTTAGATACATCGTTCTGCTGCATATATTTAACAAGAGATCTTGGTTACGAGGTACATTCTGTAATAGTTAACACAGGTGGTTTTAGTGATGAAGAACTAAAAACAGTTGAAAAACACGCTTACGAAATGGGCGTTACATCACACCATGTGGTTGACGAGACCGAGAATTTTTATAACACCTGTGTACGTTATTTAATATATGGTAATGTATTAAAAAACAACACCTATCCCCTTTCGGTAAGTGCTGAGCGTGTTAGTCAGGCTACTGCCATAGCTAACTATGCTAAAGAGATTGGCGCCGAGTTTGTGGCCCACGGTAGTACCGGCGCCGGTAACGATCAGGTAAGGTTTGATATGATATTTAATATTCTTATCCCTGAGGTTGGTATCATCACCCCTATCCGCGATTTGAAATTAAGCCGAGAGGCCGAAATTGAATACCTAAAGAAGCACGGTGTTGAAATGAACTTTGAGAAAGCCAAATACTCTATCAATAAAGGGATTTGGGGTACATCAGTTGGTGGTAAAGAAACCTTAACATCAAACCTGGGCTTACCTGAAGAAGCATGGCCAACACAGGTAACCGAGTCAGAAACCAAAAACCTTGAACTTGTTTTTGAAAAAGGCGAGTTTGTAGGGCTTAACGGTAAAAGGTATGATCATCCAACACAAGCTATTCAAGCCTTACAAGCTATTGCACAGCCTTACGGCGTTGGCAGGGACATTCACGTAGGCGATACTATTATAGGTATTAAAGGCCGTGTGGGTTTTGAGGCCGCGGCACCCATGATCATTATTAAAGCGCACCATACATTAGAGAAACATACCTTAACCAAATGGCAGTTAACCTGGAAAGATCAGCTTTCTATGTTTTACGGCAATTGGCTGCATGAAGGACAGTTTCATGACCCTATTATGCGCAATATGGAAGCATTTTTAACCGATACACAGAAAAACGTAAGCGGTAAAGTATTTGTACAATTAAATCCTTATCGTTTCCAGGTAGTAGGTATTGAGTCTGATCATGACCTGATGTCGAACAAGTTTGGCAGCTATGGGGAGATGAACAACTCATGGAGCGGTGAAGATGTTAAAGGCTTCTCAAAAATATTTGGTAACCAGGTAATGATATATCATAAAGTTAATACCCCCCAGCCCCCTGAAGGGGGAGCTAATTAAGCTCATAATATATGGCTGATGATCAAAATATAAAAAATATTCAGGCTCCCTCTTCAGGGGGCGGGGGGGGCGTATTTTCAAAAAGCCAGTGTTTAGAGCATTACACGTGGGGTGATGATTGCCACGGATGGACCTTTGTTGATACCGAAGCCTTATCTGTTAAGCAAGAATTAATGCCGCCTGATACTGCCGAAAAACTACATTATCACGAAAAGGCTACACAGTTCTTCTTTATTTTAAAAGGCAGAGCGAAATTTGTTATTGATGGTGAAGATGTTGAGTTAAGGGAGCAACAGGCTATCCAAATCAATCCTAAGCAACAACACTTTATAGCCAACAATCAAAATACCGACCTGGAGTTTATTTTATACACCTATCCATCAGCAAAAAATGACAGAATCGATATCAAATAAAATCAAAGCAGGAATTATAGGCGGTGCAGGTTATACCGGCGGAGAAATGCTGCGTATTTTGGTTAACCACCCTAATGTAGATATTGCTTTTGTACATAGCAACAGCAACGCCGGCAATTATATTTACGAAGTACACACCGATCTGTTTGGCGATACCGACCTTAAATTTACCGGCGAACTATCAACTGATATCGATGTATTGTTCCTTTGTGTTGGACATGGCGACGCTAAAAAGTTTTTAGAAGCTAATGCTATACCTGATTTGGTTAAGATCATCGACCTGAGTCAGGATTTTAGGTTAAGTCAAAATTCAAGTATTGGTAGCAAAAGCTTTGTTTATGGATTGCCTGAGGTAAATAGGGATGCCATAAAATCAGCGCAAAATATAGCTAACCCGGGTTGTTTTGCTACTACCATACAGTTAGCCCTGCTACCATTAACAGCAAAAGGTTTGTTAAATAATGAGGTACATATTTCGGCAACTACGGGTTCAACAGGTGCAGGACAAAGTTTATCGCCTACCTCGCATTTTACCTGGCGTAATGATAACCTTTCGGTTTATAAAGCTTTTAACCATCAACATTTAAATGAGATTGGTCAGTCGTTAAAACAGCTGCAGCCAGACTTTAACCAAACGCTTAATTTTATTCCTTATCGCGGAGATTTTACACGCGGGATATTTGCATCGGTATATACCGAAAGCGAGTTATCCGAAGAAGAAGCTTTAAAGCTTTACGAAGATTATTACGCCGGTGATCCGTTTACACATGTTACCAGCAGAAACATCGACTTGAAACAAGTAGTAAACACCAATAAAGTATTTTTACAAGTTAAAAAACACGATAATAAACTATTTATTATCAGTATATTAGATAATTTACTTAAAGGCGCGTCTGGTCAGGCGGTGCAGAATATGAACCTGCTATTTGGCCTTGATGAACGCGCGGGATTACGACTTAAGGCGACAGGATTTTGATCCTATAGCCACCTCAGACGTAACTCAATTTATTTAAGTATTTAAAATTTAACGAAATGAAATTATTTGACGTATATCCAATTAACCATATCAATATTGTAAAAGGTGCAGGCAGCCTGGTTTACGATGATAAAGGAACAGAATATTTAGACCTATACGGCGGGCACGCCGTAATATCCATAGGCCATACCCACCCCCATTATGTAAAACGAATAGAAGATCAATTACATAAAATTGGCTTCTACTCCAATTCTATTGAAATACCCTTACAAACCGAATTGGCCGAAAAGCTGGGTAAAGTAAGTGGTAAAGAAGATTACCAGTTGTTTTTGATCAATTCGGGTGCCGAAGCGGTTGAGAATGCTTTAAAACTGGCATCGTTTTATAATGGCAAAAAGAAGGTTATCGCCTTTACCGGCGCGTTTCATGGGCGTACATCGTTGGCCGTATCGGTTACTGATAACCCCAAAATTGTAGCTCCTGTTAATCAGACTGATGATATTATAAGGGTAACATGGAAAGACGAAGAGGCTTTAGAGCAGGCTTTCGCGGATAATGAAATATCAGCCGTAATTATTGAAGGCATACAAGGCGTAGGCGGCATACAAGTTGCACCTGAAAGCTTCCTGCAAAAAATAAGATCGCTTTGCGACGAACATAACGCGGTATTTGTGGCCGATGGCGTACAATGCGGTTACGGGCGTACCGGCAAATTCTACTCGCACGATTTTGCGGGCGTTAATGCCGATATATATACCATGGCTAAAGGTATGGGTAACGGCTTCCCTATCGGGGCCATCAGTATATCGCCTAAAATTCAGCCGGCTTATGGCATGCTGGGTACTACTTTTGGCGGTAATCATTTGGCTTGTGCCGCGGCATTAGCAGTTTTAGAGGTGATAGAGCAGGATAACCTGATGCAAAATGCCGCCGAAGTTGGCGGTTATTTGATCGACGAACTTAAAAAGTTTAAAGAGGTTAATGAAGTAAGGGGCCGGGGCTTAATGATAGGTATTGATTTGCCTGCCGAGTTTTCCCATGCAAAAAAAGATCTTTTATTTAAGCATCATATTTTCACCGGCGAAGCTAAACCAAATGTGATCAGGTTATTGCCTGCGTTAAACTTAACCAAAGCGCATGCCGATCAATTTTTAGAAGCATTTACCCATGTATTAAAGCCATCTGCGGTTTTATCATAATAGTATAGCATGAAAAAATTTACATCCGTAAACGACGTAACCGACTTAAAAGCCATAGTTGCAGAAGCTTTAGCATTAAAGAATGATCCGTATGCGCACCAGCATTTGGGTAAAAATAAAACGTTAGGCCTGGTATTTTTAAACCCAAGCCTGCGTACCCGCATGAGCACCCAAAAAGCTGCGCTAAACCTGGGCATGAACGTAATGGTGCTAAATATTGATAAAGAAGGCTGGGCTTTAGAGTTGCGCGATAACGTGGTAATGAACGGTACTACCGTTGAGCATATCCGCGAAGCGGCAGCCGTGATGGGCGAATATTTGGATATCATTGGCGTGCGATCCTTTCCGGGTCTAACCAACCGCGATGAGGATTATAGCGAAGTTATATTTAACAAGTTTGTTGAATATTGTGGTATACCTATAGTAAGTTTAGAATCAGCAACCCGCCACCCGCTGCAGAGTTTGGCCGATTTGATAACCATTGAGGAATTAAAAACAAAAGCACGCCCTAAAGTGGTATTAACATGGGCGCCGCATATAAAACCATTGCCGCAAGCTGTACCAAACTCCTTTGCCGAATGGATGTGCAAGGCTGATGTTGATTTTACCATTACCCACCCTGCCGGTTATGAATTAAGTACCGATTTTACACAAGGTGCTACGATTACTACCAACCAGGATGAAGCGTTAGCTGATGCAGATTTCATCTACGTAAAAAACTGGTCTGCTTTTGAGCCTTACGGAAAAATATTTGAAGGCAATGAAGATTGGATGCTTACCAATGATAAGCTAAAGACAACCAATAATGCCAAGGTAATGCATTGCCTGCCTGTCAGACGCAATTTAGAGCTATCTGCTGAGGTTTTAGATGGGCCCAACTCCATAGTGGTACATGAAGCCGGTAATCGTGTATGGGCGGCGCAAGCTGTATTAAAGCAGATGCTGGAAACCTTGTAATATATGTACACGCCAAAGCACTTTCTGATAACCGACCAGCAGGAAGCCTTGAGCTTTATGCAGCGTTATAGTTTTGCTACTATAGTTACGGTTAATGATGGTGTACCTTCGGCAACTCACCTGCCTTTTGTAGTAACGCAGTGCGATGATAAAATAATCCTGACCTCACATTTTGCTAAAGCAAACCCGCAGTCGTCAGAAATACTAAATGGAAAGCCATTGGTAATATTTGCCGAGCCACATGCTTATATCTCGCCCAAACACTACGAGCAAGTAAATAGTGTACCCACCTGGAACTACATTGCTGTACATGCTTACGGTACGGCAACATTAATTGAAAGCGCCGAAGCTAAGGCGCAATTATTAGAGCAAACTATCCAGTTTTTTGAAGCCGATTATTTAAAGCAATGGGAATCACTACCTGAAGATTTTAAGCTGAATATGATGAAAGGCATTGTTGGTTTTGAAATAATAGTTGACGAAGTGCAGGGCAAGAAAAAGCTCAGTCAAAATAAAACTAAGCAGGAACGGCAGAATATTATAGATGAACTAAATACTAAATCAGGTTCAACAGAGAAGGATATAGCAGCTTATATGGCAGGATTAAAAAACAAAGGCACTCAAATAGCAAACTGATCTCGCTATTTGAGTGCCTTCTGCATCAATCCGAATATTATTTCCCCTCTTTACCCTGCAAATCTTTTAAAACCGATAATATAACCGATGCCTTAATTACAGTTGCTGATGATGCTTTTTTATAAGGTTTTTTGCTTACATCGGCATTTGAAGTTACATCATCAGGGTAGCTAATTATACCAACCAGTTTATTGCCTTTAAATACCGGGCCGCCACTGTAGCCGGGTGTTACCGAAACATTTGCTGTAAAGCTTGCCGGATCTTTATCAGTTGCTTTAGCTTTGCCGGTGCTGATACCTGTGCTGCGCTCCTGGAAAGATGTTTCAGGATACCCTACTGCAACCAATTCATCTCCATTATTTACGTCCGTAGCAATATTTTGTACCGGGATAGGTACACAACCTATACCTTTTAAATAATCGGCATAATTTTTAAAGTTTTTTGAGGCGAATGATATTACTGCCACATCATCTTTATCTGATGAGAACGCGAAGGTTGGTTGTCTGCTGAAATAATAGGTTAAGCCAATCATATTAATATCGTTAGATATTTGGCCGTTTACATTAACCTTACCTATAATTAAGGGGTTAATATCTTCTATGCCGTCTGTTTTTTCTTTAGATACAATAAGGTGTTTGGCGGTAACCATATACATTTTATTACCATCGGTAATTAAAACGGCTGTACCCCTTATAGTATCTTTAGCTGAAGCATATTCTTCCCTAATATCTGCCGACTCGCGCTGCGTAAAATTAGGGATGGCCTCCAGTCGCTTTAATAATTGTTTAGATACCTCATCGAACGAATAGCGCATTTGTACGCCTTCCAGCTTAACAATAGCTTTTTTATATTCATCTGTTGTGGCGGGCCCCTGTGCAAAGCTGTTACTAAATAGCAGGATACAAACACATAGGGTATTAAAGAATGTTGATTTCATTTTGAGGTTTATTTTGAGGTTATTGTTGCAAATGTATAAGTTGTTTTTACATTTTACCTCCCAAATTACGCATCTCCAATTAATTTTTTGCGTTTTTAAAAA
>NZ_JBDTJZ010000005.1:0-17388 GCF_039935595.1 Mucilaginibacter sp.
CACTCATTACCGATACCTCATCAAAATCAACACGGATGTTGCGGCCCTCGCGGTCAAAATCAGGTATCCCGCAGCCATATTCAATATGGTTGGGGGTGCGTTTGGTAAATATCGCGGTGCCGCTGTAGCCCTTTTTTTCGGCAGGGAACCAGTAATGCTGATAGCCTAAAGCATCCACCAGGTGCAGGTCGGTCAATACATCAGGCGTAGCCTTAATTTCCTGCAGACAAACCACATCGGCATCAGTAGCCTGTAACCATGCCAGCCAGTTTTTATTGATGGCCGAGCGGATTCCGTTAACGTTATAAGTAATGATCTTCATGCCCCCTAACCCCCTAAAGGGGGAATTTTGGTTTTAGTTTTATCGGATAAATATAATCTGAAAAATGATATTTCTCTCCCTTTAATGGACTGGGGGGCTTAATATTTTATCAAGATGCCTACAGTCTTTCCGTTTCAATAGTTCAACGGTCATCGGCACATCTGTTAGCGGACGGTCCTTAGCATCCTTTTTAACGGCGGCAATACGGTCAACCATATCAATGCCGCTTATTACTTCGCCGTAAACCGTATAATTTTGATCCAGATGCGGCGCACCCCCGACTGATTTATAAATAGCCCGTTCGGATGGTGGTATCTTTCTTCCTTTCAACTTGGTTTGCTCCAGTTTATCCAGTTCTTCATCAGTAAAACGTTTGCCTTCCACTATATAAAACTGGCATCCGCTTGATGCCTTGCTGGGTATATCATCACGCGCAGCGGCTAAAACACCGCGTTTATGAAATAAGCTATCCCTAAATTCAGCCGGAATGGTATACCCTACGTCGCCATTACCCAATTCGGCACCGGGCTTGGCTGTTTTTGAATCGGGGTCGCCGCCCTGTATCATAAAGTTTTGTATAACCCGGTGAAACAACGTGCCGTTATAAAACCCCTTTTTAACCAGCTTTATAAAATTGTCGCGGTGACCCGGGGTTTCGTTATATAATCGAATTATACAATTACCATAAGCTGTATTGATGCGCACATAATAATTGGGCCTTTTAGCAAATGCCGATAAGGTGATTAATAATAATGCTATGGATAAAAGCTTTTTCATTATGCCGGCAACTCCGTTTCAAAGTATTCAATTATTAATGATTTTAATACCATCTCCTGCTCCATCAACGTGTAGTTAGGCAGCGTTTTTGCCAGTTTCCAGTGTGGCCAGCCATCCTGGTCCAGGCCCTCCAACTCATAAAAGCCCATCAGGCTAAATAGTTTGCAGTTGGCAATATGCATCAACTCTTCCTTTTGCCGCTTGGTAAATTTTTGCGGGCCCTTACCCAGTTCCTGCACCCCAATTAAAAAAAGCATCACTTTAATATCAGGTATCTCGCTATCAAACTCCTTCGCTATGCGTACAAGCAATTCATTCCATTTTTTATTGATCTCTGCAGGTGTCATATCAACAAATATACAGGTTAGTGTAACAATCAACTTTATTTAAACAGCATTTAGCACTTTATGCCTGATTTTAACGTTTAATCAATACTTTTATGCTGTGCATTATACCTACCCGGTTGAAAAGAAATAAATTAAATATCATCGGCTCCTGGATATTATTGGTATGCTTTATGGCCGGCCAGTACATGGCAATGGTACACCAGCACAAACTGCTGAAACAAACCAGCATTACCTATAGCATTAACAAGCACCAGCACATCCCTGTTACTACCGTACAAGAAAAATGTTACCTGTGCGATACTATACACCACACAGCCGCTATATTAAATAACACTATTTATTGTTCGGCCATTACAGCCATCCCTTATATTTATAAAGTTGGCGACCATGCCTTTATAAGTATATCCCTCATACTTGCTTCCGGACGCGGACCACCAATTTCAATTGTTTGTTAATTAGAGCTTAGCTGCTTGATCTTTCAGGATGCCCGATGTAACGGCATTACCCGCATTTATTAATTAATCACCATTAGTTTTATCGAATTATTTTTCGCTATCGGTTAAACGATAAGTCATTAATGATTCGTTCTTTTAATATCACTCACAATGAAAACAACATTAAGATTAATAATCCTGTTATTTATATTTTTACCAAACTCTATATTATACGCTGCCAAAGTTACCCCCATTGCTGTAATAGGCACCTTAACCGGAACGGTTACTGATAAAGCCGACGGCACTCCCATAATTGGCGCAAACGTAACCATACCCGATCTTAAGATTGGTACGGCTACTGATGACAAGGGCCATTATATATTAAACCATGTACCTAAGGGCATCTATCTGGTACAAGTTAGCTTTTTAGGTTATTCAACCGTTTCGCAACAGGTTGACTTTTCAAAATCAAGCACCTTGGATGTACAATTAAAAACCTCTTCTATCGAAACCGGCGAAGTGGTTATTACGGGTGTAAGCAGGGCCACCGAATTAAAAAAGAGCCCTGTGCCCATGGTGGCCGTAGGCAAAACTTATCTTGATCAGCGCTCGGCAGCTGGCAATGTGATTGATGAAATAGCCAATTTACCAGGAATAAGCGCTGTAACTACCGGGCCAAATGTTTCAAAACCTTTTATACATGGCTTAGGCTACAACCGGGTAATAACCCTGATGGATGGCATAAGGCAGGAAGGCCAACAATGGGGCGATGAACATGGTATTGAAGTGGATCAAAACTCCATCGACCGGGTAGAAGTAATAAAAGGTCCCGCGAGCTTGTCTTATGGTTCAGATGCTATAGGAGGTGTGGTGAATCTGATCTCACCGCCTGTTGTTCCGGAAGGAACAATAGCCGGCGATGTGCAAGGCATTTACGGCACAAACGCCGGGCTGCTCAATAGTTCGTTTAGGTTACAGGGAAATAACAAAGGGTTAGTTTGGGGAACCGTTCTTTCTGCCAAACAAGCCAAAGATTATCAAAACCCGCACGATGGCCGCGTATATGCTACTAACTATGATGAGAAAGATGCACGCGTAATGGTTGGCCTCAATAAATCATGGGGGTATTCCCACCTCAATGCATCCTTGTTTGACGATCTGCAGGCTATACCGGACGGTAGTCGCGATTCCATCTCGCGTAAGTTTACCAAGCAGGTTACAGAAGACGACTTGTTCCGTCCTATTGTGTTGCCTGCCGAGCTTAACTCGTATAATATCCCGGTATTACACCAGCATGTTCAGCTTTATCGTATCTACAGTAACAGCAACTTTACTATTGGTACCGGCAACCTGGTAGTTAACCTGGGTTACCAGTTTAGCCACCGCAGAGAATATACCCATCCGGAAGATCCTTCAATTGCCGGATTAAACCTGCATTTAACCACTTATACATACGATGTAAAGTATAATAACATATCTTCTGGCGGTTATGAAACTACTTTTGGTGTAAACGGTCAATATCAGAACAATACTATTGACAACGCTACCGATTTTCCCATACCGGCTTATCACCAGTTTGATGCGGGCCCGTTTTTCATCATCAAAAAAACTTTCGGAAAATTAGACCTGTCGGCAGGTGCGCGGTATGACATCCGTTCATTTAGTGGGCAGGCGGCTTATATTGATACTTTAACTGGTAAATATCCGCAGTTGTACGCCGGTAGCAACCCCGGCAGTGCGCCCGGTGTATACGCACAGTTCGCAGCTTTAAACAAAAATTTCTCCGGCTTTTCAGGAAGTGCTGGAGCTACCTATAATCTTTCAGACGAGTTTCTGCTTAAAGCAAATATAGCGCGGGGATTTAGAGCACCCAGTATTTCCGAATTATCTGCCAATGGGCCTGACCCGGGTTCGCAAATTTACCATGTAGGTAATAGTAATTTTAAACCAGAATTTAGTATGCAGGAAGATATAGGTGTATTTTTGAGCCTGCCAAATGTATCGGCAAGTGTCGAGTTATTTAATAACAATATTGAAAATTATATATTTCAGAAACAGGAGCAGAACCCCGATGGCACTCCGGTAGTTAATCCGGCGTTTCCGTTGTATGCTGTATTTACCTACGTGCAAAGTAAAGCCCGCATAAATGGAGGCGAATTAAGTTTGGATGTTCACCCCGTAAATTGGTTACATTTTGAAAATTCGCTTTCGCTAACTTATGGTACCAACCTGGGCAACGGCGGCCCGGTGGCCGATAGTTTAAAGTACCTGCCATTTATACCGCCGTTACATACCCATAGTGAGCTGCGGGCCAACTTTAGCAAGGGTTTTTCTTCGGTCAAAAATTTATATGCTTTTATTGGATTTGATCATTTTAGCGCTCAAAATAAGTTCTTCGCCGCCTATGGAACAGAAACCTATACAGCCGGATATAACCTTTTAAGTGGCGGTTTTGGTGGCAACCTTGTAAATGCGGGTGGCAAAACTATAATGAAATTATTTATTGAAGGTACAAATCTGGCTAATGTAAACTATCAGTCAAACATGAGCAGGTTAAAGTATTTTGACAATACCAATACTGCGCCAGGCGTACAACGTGGCATTTTTAATATGGGACGAAATATAAGCTTTAAAGTAGTTGTTCCTTTTGATCTGTCGACACATAGCAAATAAAACATCTCGTCATTTCGCCACACTTAGTGGCGAAATGGCATTTTACATCCATTTTTTGGGATAATATATTTATAATGTGTAAGTTGTGGTCAATTAACTGATTTAAGTATGACCGGTATCGCAATTACATCAAAAAAGCGGATAGATTCTATCGACATATTGCGGGGCATAGTAATGGTGATCATGGCGCTTGACCATACCCGCGATTTTTTTCAACCTATTGATTTTGACCCGACCGACCTGACCAAAGCATCAACCGCGCTGTTTTTAACCCGTTTTATTACCCACTATTGCGCCGCAACGTTTGTTTTTTTAGCCGGTACCAGCGCCTTTTTATACTTAAGCCGCGGCAAAACAAAAGCGCAAGCTGCTAAATTTTTACTATCGCGTGGGTTATGGCTTGTGTTGCTGGAGTTAACTATAATACATTGGGGCTGGGGTGCAGAACTATTTTTACAAGTGATATGGGCCATTGGCATCAGCATGATGGTACTGGCCTTGCTTATTTATTTGCCTAAACCGGTTATCTTGATATTTGGCTTGCTGCTCATATTTGGGCATGATCTGTTCGATCATATCAACACTTCCTCATTTACACCAACAGAACAATTGGCCTGGGCATTTTTACATGTACAACAACCTGTTACCTTATGGGGCAACTCTTTTTTAGTATTGTATCCACTTATACCGTGGGTGGGTGTTATGGCAACCGGGTACTGCTTTGGCACCTTATTTACCCTTGGTGCTGCTGTACGCAAAAAATGGCTGCTTACGTTGGGCCTATCAGCAATAGGGCTGTTTGTAATTATCCGTTATTTTAATTTTTATGGCGATGCCTCTTTATGGACCACACAGGGCAATTTACACCGAACTATACTGTCATTTATCGATGTATCCAAATACCCGCCCTCGCTTGATTATTTATTAATAACCCTAGGGCCGGGTATGCTATTACTGGCTATATTAGAAAACACCCAAAATACCCTAACCAATATTTTTGTGGTATATGGCCGTGTGCCCCTATTTTATTATATACTGCATCTTTACCTGCTGCGCCTGTTAAGCATCATAGCAGGTAGCATTTCAGGACTGGGCGATAAACTTAGTGTGGGGCTACCTTACGTGTATTTGGTATGGCTGTTTGCGGTATCGTTATTATATTTCCCGTGCAGGTGGTACATGAAATATAAAAAGGATCATAAGCAATGGTGGTTAAGTTATTTGTAGCACCTCATTTCGTGATTATTATTCACTATCGGGCTGCCGCTCTTCCCTGCTTATTTTATCAAATATTTTGTCCATGCGTTCAACGTATTCGCTGGTATCATCAATAAAAAATTCAAGCTGGGGTATTATCCTTACCTGGTCCTTTATGCGGCTGCCTAATTTATATCTGATCTCGGATGCATGTAGCTTGATTGTTTGCAAAGCATGCACCGGGTTCACCGCATTAAAAAAACTTAAAAAAATGCGGGCTATAGCCAAATCAGGCGTTACCCTTACTTTGGTTATGGTTAAAAGGGTATTGGGTAAATAGTTCATCCCTTCGCGCTGAAATATAGCTGCAAGATCTTCCTGAATTACCCCGGCAAATTTTTGTTGACGTTTTGATTCCATAATAAGTTTATTAACGCCTAACCGGCAATTGAGTTTTTAAAGATAATAATTATACCATTGCTAATTACAGCTGGCGGGTATATCGCGTGTTATTTTTATCACTTTTCTTACAACAAGCGTACTATCAAAAATAGAACTGATATCATCCTTTTCCGACACCACCTTTTCGCCCACTACCTCAATATAAACAGGCACGTATGGTTTTTCAAAATGCAGCTGCGAATATTGCAGCTCCAGTTGGTTCGAACTATCGGTCACCCAAAACTCGCGCCCTTCTTTACAATCTTTAAATGATTTCTCTTCCGGACCAAAGCTGTACATACCTTTATAGGTAACCATAACCGGTTCCGCTTTTTCGGGTTTATGTTTACAGGCACAAAAACCGGTTGCTAACAGCAATATTAAATACCCCTTATATTTTGAACCCATAATCTTAAGCTATAAATCCTGTTTAATATCGTCTAAACCCTTAATACTTAACTGCGCGCTTATGCCTGATGCTATGGCCGAGATAATGGTTACCGTTAAAAACACCAGACCTACATCTCTGGCCTTTATATCAATTGGGTAAGCATCAATAACGCTCATGCTTCCACCTATTTTTATAAAACCATAATGCTGCTGTAAAATACAAAAAACCAAACCTAAAAACAACCCGGTTATACAACCTACTAATGATATCATCATACCTTCGCAAAAAAATATGCCTTTTATAATTTGTTTATTGGCCCCAAGGCTGGTTAAAATGGCAATATCTTTACGTTTATCAATAACCAGCATGGTTAACGTACCTATAATATTAAAAGCTGCTATAATTACCACAAAGGTTAGTATCATAAATATTGCCCATCGTTCAAAATTCAAGGTTTTATATAATTCAGTATCTTGCTGTGCCCTGCTTCGTACTATAAACTGCCCACCTGCTTTATCTTGTATTTTCTGTTGTGCAGCGGCAAGGTTAGTACCTTCCTTATAGTTTAATTCGATAGATGAAACCTCAACGGGCTGGTCAAGCAGGCTGCGCGTAAATTCAATGGGCACTACCACTATATTATCAAAATCCTGTTGTATGGCAAACACACCGGATGGATAAATGTTTCTTAAATTAAAATCGTACAGCGGATTCAACGAGTTGCTGCCCCCCCTTCGCGCAGAGTAGATTTGCAGCGGCGAAAATTCACTATTTAGATTTACACCAAGCCCGGCCTGTATTATTGACCCCATTACCGCGTATTGCCTGCCATTGCTTTTTAACAAGAACGAACCTGTTTGTATGGTGCTGTCCAAACGGGGGTTACGTAAAAACTCATCGCTAACACCTTTTATGGTTGCAATATCTGTTCGGTCCATATATTTAATAAATACCTTTTCCTGTAAAACTTCAGTGAAGGATAACAGTCTCGCATCTTGATGCAGGTTATTAAAATACGGGGTATTGGGGTTAAACGTTTTACCCAGTTTGGCTTCTATTTTTATTTCGGGGGTAAAGTTGCTGTATAAAGAAAGGATAACTTTTTCGAGGCCATTAAATACCGACAACAAAATGATAAGCGCTGCACTGCCAAACAATACCCCGGTAACTGATATGCCCGATATGATATTAATGGCATGCATTTTTTTACCCGAAAACAGGTAACGCTTAGCTATATAGATGGACGTGTTCAAATAGGCTGTTGTTTAAATAGTATACCGCGTCCGGTAAATTTACGTAAAACGTATTACGTACTCCTTAACAAAATCAGTTAAAAAACGGGTTATGACGTTTTTCAAAGGCGATGGTAGTTTCAGGGCCATGGCCGGGATATACTACGCAGCCACCCGGCAGTGTAAATAGCTTTTCCTCAATATTCTTTATCAGCGTAAAATAATCGCCGCCGGGCAGGTCGGCACGGCCAATGCTGCCACTGAATAAAACATCGCCGCCTATCAGCAAGCCACCCGCTTCATCATAAAAACACAGGTGTGCCGGCGAGTGGCCGGGGGCAAATATTAGTTTTAAAGTGGTATTACCAAACGTAACACTGCCTGTTTCGGGTAAAAAAACATCCGGCAACGGCGATGCTTCATAACGTATATCCATTGAAGGGGCATAGGCTACTACGGCCTCCAACACCTCCAGTTCGCCTTTGTTAAATTGGGGCTTTAGGCCATACATATCAAACACCAATTTGTTGCCCAACACATGGTCAATATGGCAATGTGTATTTAGCAGCAAAACCGGCTTTAAGTTATTGGTCCTAATAAAATTTATTACCGCATTTTGTTCGGTAGCGGTGTACATGCCGGGGTCTATAATAGCGCACTCGCCCGTTTCGTCATATAAAATATAGGTGTTTTCCTGGAAGGGATTGTTCTCAAAAACTTTAACCTGGGCCATAGCGAATATTTACAATTATAATAGCCGTAAAAGTAATAATGTTTGCGGCAACCTATATTAACGGCGTTATAATGACAGTTAAAACAGGTAAGCCATTGTATTTGACCGAAGCCGACAGCAAATAGCCATAATGGCTCAAAGCATCGCACAGTTAGCTTTGTATTTAGATAAAGCAGCCGCGTATAACGTCTTGCAAATTAAATCGCAAGGCTTTATCTTTTCTTTAAAAAGCAGGTTTTTAGTACAATGCTCATGCCGTCAACCTTACAGTCAACCTCTTCGTCGTTATCGGTAAGGCGTATTTTTTTTACCAGTGTGCCTTGTTTTAAGGTGGTTGACGAGCCTTTAACTTTCAGGCTTTTTATCAGTGTTACCGAATCGCCGTCCTGTAATATGTTCCCGTTGCTGTCTTTTACGTTTGATGGTTCCATTATTCGTTTATATTGATAGTTTTTTCCGGGACTTGCACAATATCATCGTCATTGTTATCGTCGCCTAAATATTTCTGGTCGAGCTGCTTGTTGGCTTTGGCACCCAGTTTTTTTATCTTATCAGCTGTAATGGTTAAATTACCGTTGCCCTCTGTTAGTTTATTAATGGCATTATCATAAGCGGTTTGGCTCTGCTTAATGTTTTTGCCGATGTTTTCCATATCTGTCACAAAACCCACAAACTTATCATACATCCGTCCGCTAAGGTTTGCGATTTCAAGCACATTTTTGTTTTGGCGCTCTTGCTTCCACATACTGGCAATGGTACGCAGGGTAGCCAATAGGGTTGATGGGCTTACAATAACCACCCTATTATCCCATGCATAGCTAAACAGCTCAGCATCCAGTTGTACAGCAAAGCTGAATGATGATTCAATAGGAATAAATAATAGCACAAAATCAGGCGAATTAATTTTATTTAAACTATGATAGTTCTTAGAGGATAGATCCTGAACGTGCCCACGGATAGAATCAACATGACCTTTTGAATATAACTTACGCTCTTCTTCGGTTTCACAGTTTACTAAGCGTTCATAATTAACCAACGATACCTTTGAGTCAATAATTAAGTGCTTTTCATCCGGCAAATCAATAATCACATCTGGATGAAATCGCCCGCCGTCTTCACTATTATGGCTTGCCTGTATACGATACTCACGGTCCTTAACCAAGCCCGAGCGTTCCAGTACACGCTCTAAAATAACCTCGCCCCAGTTGCCTTGTTTTTTATTATCGCCTTTAAGGGCTTTGGTTAAACTACTGGCTTCTTCGCTAATCAATTTATTTAACGCCATTAACTGTGTCAGCTCTCCGCGTAATAAATTACGCTCGTCCGATTCCACTTTATATACCTTATCCACCTTTTCTTCAAACGCTTTCAGGTTTTCTTTAAGCGGATTTAGTATGGTATCTAAGTTGGTACGGTTAACATCAACAAACTCTTTTGATTTTTCCTTTAGCAGCTTTTCGGCCACGTTTTGAAACTCCGTCTGAAATTTTTGCTGTATCTCACTAATAGATTTTTCTTGATCGGCTAACCTTTGACGCTGCGCAAGGAATTGTTCTTCAGCTTTTGCCATCCGGTTTTTTTCGGATACTAACTCCTGGTTTAATGTGGTAACCTGTGCTTCGTAGCGCAAGCGCTCTTCCTGTAATTGTTTATCTGCCTTATCCCTTTCAAGACCCAGGCCAACCGCGCGTTCCTCGGCTTTGGCTAAAGTTATATTTAAGGTGCTGTTCTCTGTTTTTAAACGCTCAATATCCGCTATGGAAATACCATTGGCAGACTGCGGTCTTTTTAAAAAAATAAAAACAGCAATTAAAAGAATAATTAAGGAGACAACTAAAACAACTATGGACATTTTGATAAAAATATTAGCAAAACGAAGGTAGGAAAATTGTTAACGGGATAAAATACTTATACCGATTATTTAGCTTTTTTATGGTGATGGGGGGGTGATATCAATTACGACCACGCCCATAGGTAACGGCACCTGCGGTTGTTTGTACAAACATTATTGTGCCCGTTCAACCCTTAAACCAACGTCGCTAACCTCGCGCAGCGGGTTGTCGCGCATGTTTTGTTCAATTTCAAAACGATACATGCCTTTGGCAGGGAACTTATAGTTTTTAACAAAAGGTACCTGGTAGCTGTAAATATTACCCGAGCCGCTGCCCAGCCACTCGCCATCGGCATTGGCCAATTTAAATTCGTAGCGTACCGTAGCTACCTTTTTATCGGGGTTAATTTGCCTGATCAATACAAACAAGTTTGAATACTTATAGTCGGCAGTAACCCTTAAGTTGAGGTATAAATTATATGGTACTGTTTCGTCGGTAATAGTAACGGCATTGGCTATTTTGTTGGCATACGACCAATTATTATTTACGATCAAGGTATTTTGATCAAGTACCGCATTAGGGTCGGCGCAGCCGGTTGCCAATAAAAATGCAGCCCCCGTCAGTATACAACACATTTTTTTAATACCGCTTAACATAGTCCGTTACTCTTTTTTACCCTCCGTATTATTATCCGGGCGCGGCCGGTTTCTGTTTGACCTGTTCCTGTTACGGTTATTTGCCGGGGTTCCACCCTCTGATCTTGGTCCCATGGTATTATTAGGGTCTGCGGCTTGCCGTGGTTGTACATTTGGTGCGCCTTGCGGACCCGCCGGTTTATTTTTATTCCGGTTTTTGTTACGGTTCTTATTCTTACTACGGCGCTCATCCAGTCGGGTAAGGCTATCCTGACCCACTACGTTCTCGTAATCTAATATTTTAACCGGCTTGGTTTCAATTTCAACCACCTGGCCCAAATCTTCGGGCAGTTTGCCCTCCTTATTCATCCTTTGAATTTCCTTTACCCGGTCAATAGAGATCGGCACCCACGATTCTTCCCTTGGGTAGCTAAACCACATCAGTTTTTTAAATATGTCGGTTTTTTGCAGCTTGGCTTCGCCTTTTTCGGTTTTTAAATAATTTACATTATCGGGGATATGCTTAAGCGCATCCATGTAAGTATCTAACTCATAATTTAAACAACATTTTAATTTGCCGCATTGCCCGGCCAATTTTAATGTGTTTAATGAAAGGTTTTGATAACGCGCCGCCGCGGTTGATACCGTTTTAAAATCAGTTAACCAGGTTGAGCAGCAAAGCTCGCGCCCGCATGAGCCAATGCCGCCCAGTCGGCTTGCTTCCTGCCGCATACCTATCTGCCGCATCTCAATACGGATACGGAAGGTTTCGGCCATTTTTTTGATGAGTTCCCTAAAGTCAACGCGGCCCTCGGCGGTATAATAAAATGTAGCTTTAGTTTTATCGCCCTGGTAATCCACATCGCTTATTTTCATGGATAGGTTAAGCGCCAGTGCCAGTTTACGGCTGCTGTGCATGGTTTCCCATTCCATATCCTTGGCGGCTTTCCACTTGTCTACATCGGCGGGGGTGGCCCTGCGGTATATTTTTTTAACCACATCAGCCTCCTTAACACGACGTTTTACCAGTTGCATGCGCACCAGTTCGCCGGTTAATGATACGTGTCCTATGTCATAACCACCGGTTGTTGCTTCTACAACAACCAGGTCGCCGTTCTCTAAGTATATATTGTCGGTATTTATATAAAACTCCTTGCGCGAGCCTTTAAATTTAACTTCCAGAATGTTAAAGGCCTTATAATTTACCGGCAAATCCATATGTGCCAGCCAGTCGTAAACGTCTAATTTGCTGCAGCCATTAGTAAGGCATGAGCCATTACTTTTGCAGCCCGCGGGAGCACATCCGCCCCCTGTTGAGCAACTTCCACATCCCATAATTTAATTCGATATATATTGATTCCCTTGCGGGATTGGTTTAACTTTTAAATAACTTATAATTTGTAAAGATACATCTAAAAACAAAATTTTAGGGTTAGCATTTCTCTCTACATGATAATGTGCCTTTTCAAGCGCGGCACTAATACGCTGCGCCATTGAAATATTCATTACAGCGGCCATTTTTTGTGCCGTTTCCAGTTCGGCTGCCGGCAAATGTACCAAATTACCGGCATCTGCCATTAACAGGCAACACTCCCGTATAAAGCTGATACCGTAGCATAAAAAATTCTTTTGGTTTTCGCGGCCCATTTTAGCTAACTGGTCAACAAAGCTAACAATCTCAATGCCCTTGTTGGCAAAACATAGCCGCAGCCATTGCACAAAAAGTGCGTGGTAGCTTTTGGTTTCCTGCTGCAGCATAATTAATGCTTCGGTAAGGTTGCCATTGCTTAAATAAGCTATTTGCGCCGCGCTGTTTTCGGTTTGGTTGTGTTGGGTTAGTAAATAGTTTTTTATCTCATCGTACCCCAATGACGGTATTTTAACCAGTTGCGTACGCGATAGTATGGTGTTTAATATTTGGTCCTGGTTTTGTGCCACCAGCAAAAACAAAGTGTTGGGCTGTGGCTCCTCAATAATTTTAAGCAAGGTGTTTCCCTCTTTATCCAAATATTCGGGCAGCCAAAGTATTAAAACCTTGTAGGTCGACTCAAAAGGCTTAAAGCTTAGTTTTTTGATGATTTGGTGGCACTCGGCAATGTTAATGTTGGCCTGTTTGTTCTCGGCATCCAGGTATCCGCGCCAAATATCCATGTTCAGATATGGGTTGGCCAAAAAGGCCTCGCGCCATTGCTCTATAAAAGTAATCGCGGTATCCTCTTTGTGTTTGGCAAAAAACGGGTACGAAAAATGCAGATCAGGGTGCATCAGTTTTTCATACTTGCGACATGATGAACATACCCCGCATGAATCATCTACCTGCTTATCTTCGCACGATAAGTATTGTGCGTAAGCAACTGCCAAAGCAAGCCCCCCGGCCCCTTCCGGGCCTAAAAATAATTGCGCATGACTAACCCGGTTTTCATTAACCGTGTTAATTAAACGTTGTTTTACGGCATCCTGCCCTACTATGTGCTTAAACTGCATTTGGTGCAAAATAGTGATTTGATTTTAGATTAGATGTGAGATTTGAGTATTGAGATGTGAGACAGATGGAATTTTACAAAATATTGCCCGGTCAGCTTGATTTGCCCGTCAGATAATAACCCGTATCTTTGTTTGATGGCGTCTCAATACTCAAATCTCAATAATCAGATCTAATGAGGGTCATGGCCTTTGATTACGGCACCAAGCGCATTGGCATAGCGATTACTGATCCTTTGCAGATCATCGCCACCGGGCTGGATACTATACATCCGTTGAAAATAATCGACTACCTTAAAAAATACCTGCAAACCGAACAGGTTGAGCGGTTTATAGTTGGCGAACCTAAACAGATGGACAATACCCCCTCGCAATCGGCCATACATGTTAAAGGGTTTGTTAATCTGTTAAGCAAAACATTTCCGCAAATTCCTGTTGAAATGCTGGATGAACGTTTTACCTCCAAAATGGCATCGGCTACTATAGCCCAAAGTGGTATGGGTAAAAAAGCCCGGCAAAATAAAGCGTTGGTTGATAACATATCGGCAGTTATCCTGCTGCAATCATGGATGAGTAAAACGCATTAATTCGGGTGAAAAATTTTTTTGAAATTTATCGAAAATATTAAATTTGCTTCGCCAATTTTTACACTTACTCAAGTCAAACAACTAAATTTAAATGGAAATGAAAAGAACGATCATCATTGTTTCAATTTGTATTTTTTCGGTTATAGCTAACGCGCAAAAAAACCTGCGCTGCATATTTTTTTACGACCCCATCACCAGTTTATCTGAAAATGATTTATACCAAAAACAGAGTGGGATTTTTGATTTTATCACCCAGTATAAAAACTTAAAAGATGCCAACGTAAGCGCCGATTTTGCCCGGGCTATGGCACATAAAGACGCGCGGTTTGTAGCTTTAAGCATCGGAAAAATATATTCTTACCCGGGTGTAAGCCCAAAACAAGAGGCTTTGATTAAAAGATATAAGTTTAAAGTGATACAAGGTACCGGCTCGGTAAAATTCAAAAAAGCACCGCCACTGCAAAGCGCGGCAGCGCTGTATGCAAAAAAATATAATGAAATGCTGTTGCGTAAGATAAACGCAAAAGACAGCCATTAAGACACAGACGTCCGTTGCGGCAAAAATGCGTACTTTAGCCTTATGGAAATTTTTCCAGGCCACCTGCAAACAACATAAAAAAAGATGAGCAAGAAGTATTTTTATTTTTACCTGGGGTTAGGTATCGCATTTTTGCTAATAGGCATCATAAGTTTAATAAGAGGCGCCAGCTTTACTACCAGCCTTTATGATTTTATACCGGCCGCAATCCTTTTATATGCCACCTTCAAAATTCAAAAAATGAAGAAGGATAGTGAGGTGATGTAGGACCGTTGATTTTTTGATTTCGTTGATGATTTGTATATTGTGATAGCCTTATCACAATGAAAGATTTTGTAAATACTTCCTACAAAAATTCTGAGCTAACCGGCAAAATTATTGGATGCGCCATGAAAGTTCATAGTGTATTGGGTAATGGTTTTCAAGAAGTTATTTATCAACGGTGTCTGGCTATCGAAATGGAAAAGCAATCTTTAAGCTTTTCGCGCGAATTAGAAATGACCATTTATTATGAGGGTATAAATGTTGGTACAAGGCGCGTAGATTTTCTGGTTGAAGAACAAATTATGGTAGAATTAAAAGCCATTAACAAATTAGATGACGTTCATCTTACCCAGGGCCTAAACTATTTAGAAGCCTATAAATTAGAAACGGGATTGCTTATAAATTTTGGCTCAAAAAGCTTAGAATATAAACGCATCACCAATGAATACAAGCTTGCAAAGCAAAAACCCCAATAAAAAAACAATGTATAAACAGCTGTAAATCAAGCCAATATTGCACAAAATCAACGAAATCCATCAATCATTAAAATCAACGGTGTATCTTTGCCCGGTGGAAATTTTAGATCCAAGCTTGCAAGCGTACTTAGATAACCATTGCGATGCGGAGCCTGCGGCCCTGCAAACCATTAACCGCGAAACGCATTTAAAGGTGTTAAAACCTAATATGTTATCCGGGCATTACCAGGGCAGGTTGTTGAGCATGCTCAGTAAAATGATGCAGCCTACAACCATTTTAGAGATAGGCACATACACGGGTTATGCAACTATTTGCCTGGCCGAAGGACTAACCGAAGATGGCACAATACATACCATTGAAGTTAACCGCGAACTGGAAGATATGCTTAATCAACACTTTGCATTAACAAATGTGGAAAAAAAGATAAAGCAGCATTTTGGGCCCGCAGAGCAAATTATTGGTGATTTACAAGAAAACAACTTCGACATCGTTTTTATAGATGCCGATAAAAAGAATAATTTTTTATACTTTCAATTAATATTTGACAAAGTCAGATCCGGAGGATTAATAATAATTGATAATGTTTTGTGGAAAGGCAAGGTATACAACAGCGCCGAAAACGACGCTGATACCGAAAGCATCCGCAAACTAAATGAGCAAATAGCTGTTGACAACAGGGTGGAAAAATTGATCCTTCCCGTTCGTGATGGCCTGCTGCTCATCAGAAAAAAGTAAATTATGAAGAAAATCTTACTGATTACAACGCTGTTAATTACCGCAGTAAGCGCCTTCGCGCAAAAAAACACATCGCAATCATATATCGAGCAATTTAAGGACAATGCTATAAGCATAATGCACGAAACAGGCATACCTGCCAGCATTATTTTAGGCATTGCCATGCACGAGTCGGGCAACGGCAACAGCAAAATAGCTCAAAATTTAAACAACCAGTTTGGGGTAAAAGGCGGGGGCGGTGCCGTGTATTACAGCCATAAAAAGAAAGTAAAATCATCTTATAAAAAATACGATTCTATCCTGGATTCGTTCGCTGATTTTGCCCGCATCATGACCGAGCGTAAACAATTTAGCCACCTGGCCGAAAGCCTTACCCAGTATGATTACGAAAAATGGGTAAAAGGCATACAACGCGCCGGTTATGCCAGCAGCCGTAAATGGGCATCGCAGGTGTTAGGGATAATACACAAGTATAACCTTAACGACCTTGACCAGGAAGATGCCGCAGTTGCAGATAAACCTGTTGCGCAAAACAATCAATAATTCAATTTAAAAGTTATTTTTGGCTTAATGATTAATGCCAGATATTTCTGTGTGCCGGCCATACGTATTATGGTATGTATGGGCTTGTCGCTTGTTTTTTTATGCGGATGTTCTGCCCGCAAAAAAACGGTGGGCGGTATTAGCAACCGACAGGCGCAGGACAATAATAAAAGCATCCAAAAAGCCAATAGCAAAGCTGTTGCCAACTACCCCACCTTTACAGCGCTTAGTTATATTGACCGTTTTAAAAAAATAGCCATTGAGCAAATGAATAAGTACGGCATCCCCGCCAGCATTACTCTTGCCCAGGGCTTATTTGAATCGGGCAATGGTAATGGCGACCTGGCCAAATTTGCCAACAACCATTTCGGTATTAAATGCACATCCGACTGGAAAGGAAAAAGCTATTATAAAGACGACGATATGGTGAACGATTGCTTTAGGGTATACGATAACCCCGAGGATTCATATCGTGACCATTCAGATTTTTTAAAGCGAAAACGGTATGCCGCCTTGTTTGAGCTGGATAAAAACGATTATGAAGGTTGGGCCAACGGCTTAAAAAAAGCCGGTTATGCCACCAACCCCAACTATCCGCAGTTAATAATTGGGGTAATTAAAAAATATAACCTGGACCAATATGACCGCCCCGAAGGCGAGTTACAAAAAATTAAGCGCGAGGACAGGGTACTTACCCAGATAAATAATAACATTGGCAATGCCGTTAAAGACTCGCTTGTTCAAAGCAC
>NZ_JBDTJZ010000006.1:0-15003 GCF_039935595.1 Mucilaginibacter sp.
ACCAACCTTGTAGTACCCATGGTATACCCAAAAATCAAAACAAAATATGGTAATGTAGTAACTTACGAAGAAGACCATTCGGCGCACAGCCGCGTTGAAATTGCTTTTGATGTTTTGCAGCTTGCCAGGGGTAATTATGCATCGCAAGCCTTTCATGATTTTATTGGTTTTAATGTTTCTGTACCTGTTTTAGAAAGGGCTTTTTTTAAAACGTACGGACAAAACATTCATGAAATTTTCCCCAATATTGATAAATCCATTAATAATTTTAGGTGGGCGGTTAATAGCCTGATGCCTACCGTTACACGCAGTGCCTGGCTGTTAAAAAAAGACGAAATAAAAAAAATGCAACCCGGTATAACCGCCCGTAAATTTAAATACAGGATGCACCGCAAAAAATATAAAACCGAGTTTGGGGGCGAAAGAGATAAGCCCAAATTTAAAGAGCGGATGCTGGCTTTTTTAATAACAATATTACCCAAAATTGGCCCTCTTAAAACATTTAGATTTAAGGAGGTAGGCCCTGAAGGCGAAAAACAATTTATTAAAAGTTTTGACGCGGTTATGCAGCACTATGATGAAGCTATAACCCAATTAGGTGCAGGTAAACTTGAAAACCTTCCAAACGTTGATTTTGATACCGGAAACACTACTGCTTTTGGCGAGTACCAGTTAACAGATGATGCTTATAACGAAATGGTTGATAAACTGGATGAAAATAAGTTCAGGTACCTTACCCGACCGCTAAAGCAAAATATAATTTCATTTTACAGCAAGGCAGATACTCTGACATTAAGTAAAACGGATGAATCGGCATGGAAGAAAACAAGCGCTGCGCTGAAACATTTGCAAATAGCACCATTAGTACCTGCTGATAGCCTCAGAGTACCGGTTATTGCGGGCAAATAAATTTAAGCTGTAAATTTTTTTACAATATCCAATATTTCGCTCAGGTCAAAAGGCTTTTTCAAAAAAGCATCTGCATTGGCGGCTTCCGCAATTTCCTGTATATTACTTACTGCCGATATCATAATTATGGGTATATGGCTGGTGGCCGGGTTTGATTTTAACTCCTTACTTATTTGTTGCCCGTTGGCATCGCTTTTCCATTCGGTAAGCCAATTGTCTAATAATATAAGGTCGGGTTTTATAGTATCCAATGATTTAAGGATCCTGGCATCTTCTGATGAGGTTACTTTATACCCTTGTTCTTCCAACACATAAACAATAGTATCACGGATGTCTTTCTCATCTTCAATTACTAATATTCTCTTGGCCATGGTCTTTCTATTGCAAATACTACTACATAACAACCCATATAGGGTGTTTTGTTTTAGTTGCAGATAATTTTGTGCTTTACAACTATAGGTAGCTATCCAATAAACCGGTAATTATTGAGGAAATACCAGGTTATAGCAAATGCGGCAGCGGGGTTCGTAACTTTCTTTCTCGCCTAATAGTATTTTATTTTTCCCCGGCACCAGGCGATAGGAGTACAAAGCTGGGCTGCCGCACCTTACGCAAACCGCATGTACTTTGGTAACTGATTCGGCAATGGCCATTAACGCGGGCATGGGGCCAAACGGGCGGCCTTTAAAGTCCATATCCAACCCTGCAATGATCACCCTAACTCCTTTGTTGGCTAACTCATTACAAACTTCGGGCAATTTATCATCAAAAAACTGGGCCTCATCAATACCTACTACCTGCGCATGGCCAAATAACAGCAGTATATCAAAAGATTTTTTTACAGGGATCGAGTCTATCTGGTTAGCATTATGCGATACTACAGATTTTTCGTGGTAGCGGGTGTCCTGCTTTGGCTTAAATACCTTAAAGCTTAGCTTAGCTATACGCACCCGGTTTATGCGCCGCAGCAACTCCTCGGTTTTGCCCGAAAACATGGAGCCGCATACTACTTCAATGCTTCCGCCGCTTTCGTTTTTACGCTTAAAAATATCCTCAGTAAGTTGCATCCTAAATTTTACCCACGCCTAATATCAGCATTTTAATGCTTATTTTTGGTAAGCATTTTACATCGGTACCCGTTATGATGAAGCAAAAAGAAGTATTTAATAAAATAGGTGGTATAATAAAGGAACTGAACGAACAATATCAATACCTGCAAACTGCCCCGGAAACATTAAACGATCTGGAATTGGAACTATTTGTTGCCAATACTCATTTTTTGGCCGATCATGCAGAAGTGCTTCGCAAAATAAATAAACAAAGTACTGCTGCCAAACCTGTAGAAGAAAAACCGGCAAGTTATGAAGAAATACATTTTGAACCGGTTATACGCAAAGCAGATCCTGAACCAGAACCCGAAATGATAAAGCATGAATTAGAGGTTGATGAAAGTTGGACTGATGATGAAGAAACTACGTTGGACGAGGAAGTAATTGAGGACGAGGGATTAGTTAGTGAACCAATACACGTTAACGAGCCGGAAATAATGGTAGGTGAACTACCCGAACCATTAATAGCAGAAGAGCCAACAGCCATTAAAGAACCGGCTAAAGAAGTTGACGAGGTATTTACTATTAATCAAAAAATATCTGCCCAAATGGGTAGTAAGCCTGATATGGGGTTGCTGCCAATAACCGACCTTAAACCTGCTATTACTTTAAACGACAAGCTGTTGTTTATAAAAGATCTGTTTAACGGCTATAGCCTGGCCTATAGCGAAGCTATCGAAATACTTAACCGCTTTAAAGGTTTTGAAGAAGCTGATACTTTTTTGAAGAAAAATTATGTAGTAAAAAATAATTGGGAGGCCAAACCCGAAACCACCGCTAAGTTTTATGAGTTGTTGAAGAGGAGATATATGTAATTGAAGAAGTTGTAAAAGTTGTAGTTGTTATAAAGGTTGCAGGTGATGTGTTAAACAAAAACAATTTTAACTTACAACCCTTTCAACATTTTTAACCTCAATAACCTACTTACGCATATATCATCCCCATCCGGTTACTATCCAGTTTCAGCATAATAAATAGCAGGATTGTAAAGCTCCATAGTGAGGAACCGCCGTAACTTATAAATGGCAAAGGTATGCCAATTACCGGCACAAGCCCAATGGTCATACCGATGTTGATCATCACATGGAAAAATATGATGGATGCTACTCCATAGCAGTAAATGCGGGAGAATGGCGATCGCTGTCGCTCGGCTATTACTATCAGGCGCAGCAATAAAAATAAATATATACCCAAAACTGTTACCGAACCTGCAAAGCCCCACTCCTCACCTACGGTACAAAAAATAAAATCGGTGCTTTGCTCGGGTACAAACGAGAATTTGGTTTGCGTGCCCTTTAAATAACCCTTGCCCCATAATTTGCCCGAGCCAATAGCAATTTTTGATTGGCGCAGGTTATACCCCTTGCCCCGCGGATCGCTGGTTATACCTAAAATAATATCAATGCGAACCTTTTGGTGAGGCTGCAAAACGTGATTATAAATATACTTCACGCTAAAAACAAACGCTATGGATACAACCAGACCAATGAGCATGGTAATAACCAGTTTTTTAAACCGCTTAAATAACAGTATGATTAACGCAGTAAAGGCAATTAACCCGGCTATAACATATAAAGGATTAAATAAAATGGAGGCTACAAACAAAAAGATAAACAAGGCCGCCCCAATTAAAAACAAGGGCGATAAGCCTTCGCGATAGAGGACAAAAATAAGCGAGCAAAATACCAGGGTTGACCCCATATCGGGTTGTAATATAATCAGGCCCATAGGCAGGGCAATGATCGCCGCAGCTATTAAAAAAGATTTTATATCAGTAACCTTTACATTAGCACCACTTAAATAACGGGCCAATAACAAACAAGTGGCAAATTTGGCAAACTCGGACGGTTGCAGCCTGAAACCGCCACCTATAGATATCCAGGCCTGGTTACCCCCTACATTACGACCAATAACCAATACCAGAACAAGCAAAAATATAGTTATGCCATAAATGGCAGGCGCAAGTGCCGACAGGAACCTGCTCTCGAGCAATAAAATTACTATACCTATTACTATAGACGATAGCACAAAGATAAATTGCTTACCGTAATTGGTATCCATGTCGACTATGCTATCGTGTTTTATATTAAAAACAGCCGAGTGTATATTTAATAAGCCTATGGTACATAAAGCCAGATAAAGCGCTATGGTTAACCAATCAACGTTATAAAAAAAACTGCGCGGCTGGTTACTCATCGTCTTTTAAGTTAGTGAGCATTGCCGTTAATTTTACAGGTACCGTCTTTTTAGGTGCCGGCACTGAGGCTATTTTTATTTTTGATGGCATTTTTATTTTAACCACACTCTTTTTTAAACTATCAGCAGCTCCCTTGCTTTTAACAGGAGGTTTTACCCGCAACTCGGGCAAAAGATTTTGCTGAATATAGTATTCGGGCGTTATACCAGAGGGGCGCGATGTGATACTATCTCTTAAATACTTTTCTACAATAAAACTGGCAATAGGTGCCGCCCATGTACCGCCCTGGCCTGCATTTTCAACTACAACGGCAATAGCAATTCTTGGATGATCGCGCGGTGCAAAAGCCACAAACACTGAGTTAGGTTTTCCATGCGAGTTATCTGCCGTACCTGTTTTTCCGCACATTACTATGCCGGGTATTTTTGAACCGGCAGCAGTACCATAATCAACAACACTTTGCATACCATCAATAACCGGTTCAAAATATTGTGGATCAATCTGTACTGAGTTTTTAACCAGATACTCCTGTTTTATGATCTGTTTATCACCGATAGATTTTATTAAATGTGGTTTATAAAAAAATCCCCGATTAGCAATAGTAGCCTCAATATTGGCTAATTGTAAAGGGGTGGCCGATAGCTCGCCCTGTCCAATACCTAATGAGATAACGGTACTTGAGCGCCAACTACCTTTACGATACTTTTTATCATAGAATGAAGCTTGCGGTAAAAAACCCTTACCTTCGGCAGGCAGATCAAGGTCCAACCTTGTACCTAATCCAAATTTGGCTACATTGTTTCTCCATGAAGTAAAGCTGGTATCTGTTTGTTTCGGTCCTTTAAGATTGATCAATTTTTCAAACACCATATCAAAGTACCCATTGCATGAATGGGCCACGGCACTGCTCAAATTAACCACTCCATGAACCTCGCCATTAAAACAAGCAATCTTGCGATTACCGGCAATATAATAGCCCGGGCAGTTATAAGTAGTTGAAGGTGTAATTACACCTTCTTGCAAAGCGATCAAGGCACTAAGTGGTTTAAATGACGACCCCGGATGATAATTTGCCTGTATGGGTCTTATAAAAAATGGTTCGTAAGGATTTTCATGTATGGCAGTATAATTTTTACTACGATCATGGCCCACCAATAAATTGGGATCATAAGTTGGACTGCTTACAAAGCATAATATTTCGCCGGTTGATGGATCAATGGCTACTATACTCCCAACTTTGTTGGTCATTAATTTTTCGCCTAACTTTTGTAATCTTATATCTAATGATGAGGTTAAGCGCTCACCGGGAATAGGCACTGTATCTAATGCACCATCGTTGTATGACTCCTGTATTATGCCTTTTGAATCAACCAGCATATTTTTTACGCCGCGCTGGCCACGTAAAACATTTTCATAAGCTTTTTCAACACCGGTTATACCGATGTAGTCGCCGGGACGGTAATACCCGCCCGATTTGGCTATCTTATCGTCGTTTATCTCGCCTATATAACCTAAAAACTGGGCAGCTGTCGAATCGGGATAGGTACGTATGGGGTGCGGCTGAACCGTAAAACCCGGAAACTCTGACATGCGCTCCTGCAAAGAAGCAAATAATGTGGGCGAAAGCTGCTTATCAAAGGGAGATGAAAGGTTGGGCGAATATATTTTTGCTTTTTCAAGCCTTTTATCAAAATCGTCTTTGGTAATGCCTATTAATTTGCAAAACTCAAGCGTATCAAACGCTTTAACTTCTTTTGGGATGACTGAAATATCGTAAACCACCTCATTGGTTACAAGCACTTTTTGGTTACGATCTAAAATCACACCACGTGCGGGATATTGGATATACTGCTTTATAACATTTTGCTTGGCGTAATAAAGGTAGCTATCGTCTATCACCTGGATATAAAATAGCCGGGCAAGCAATATTAGTATAATGGTTATAAATATACCCGCGATGATGTACCGCCGTTCAAAAAAATTGTTCATTTACGCTCTTTGCTTCTGTAAAATAACAGTCCGGATATTAACATCAAAAATACGGTAAAAGCTGCGCTTAAAACAACCCTTGTTAAGGTATATTGTATTTCTGATAAACGGAAAACCTCGAGGTTAAAAAGAAAGAAATGATGAAGCAGGGTTAAAATAACGGCATAGGTAAAAAACCACCTGAAACCCATAATACTTAAAGTAGGTTCGGGCTCATTATCAAACCCATCTTTTTGTACGGTAATGCTAATAAACAAAACGCGTGCAAATGCCAGCAAAACACACGAGGCCGCGTGCAGGCCGGGGGTATTGTAAAAAGCATCAACCGTTAAACCTATAATAAAAGCCAGCAAAAACAACAATATGTTAGGTATTTCAAACGGAAGCAACAGGATAAACAGGATATATAAATAAGGTGTTGATAGGTTATACAGCGTTATATTTTTTAATAAAAAAACCTGTATAAATACCAGTACAACAAAACGTATAATATTAACAATAATGGCCCTACTCATCTTTCTTTTCCTGGGCCTCCAATCCCTTTTGCTCTAATGCCATTTTGTTATAAATAACATAAACATATTGCAATTTGCTAAAATCAACCGAAAGCTTAACATCCATATTCAAAAACAAGCCATCGCCTTTTGTGGAGTGCAGGTTGCTGATAGTACCAATGCGCACCCCGGCTGGCCATAAGGACTGATCGGACGTAACCACCCATTCTCCCAGTTTGGGCCGGGCATTGTTTGATACATCATATAATAATCCGCTATGCGGATCCATATCATCTCCCCATTTAAATGAACCCTGGTCCTTGGTGTCAGCCAGCATGGCGCTTATAATAGTTTCTTTATGCAATAATGATTGTACTACAGCAAAGTGCCGGCTCACAAAAAGCACCTTGCCCACTACACCACTACTACTTATAACCCCCATGCCTTTATCAATACCCTTGTCACTGCCCATATTGAGCGTTAAATAATTATTTCGTTGATTGATGGAGTTATCAATAACCTTGGCTTGTATGTATTGGTACTGTTGTTTGTAGGCCGAATCGATTACCGACCGCTTGTTTACCGTATCAACAAAAAAAGATGTTTTAAGCTGATTACGCAGGGTGGCATTCTCGCGCGCTAAACTATCATTAACCTCTTTTAATGATAAGTAACTGTTTAATTCGCTAACACGGGTATATAAGCCGGCAGTTACGGTATTGGTGCTGTTTATAAAAGTAGCTTTTTGGAAGGAGTTGTATTTAACGTATATAATTAATGAGCTTACCTCAAATATCACAAACAAAAAAAACGCATTGTATTTAGTGATAAATATCAGGAGGTTGCGCATTTGTTAGTGATTAGTTAATTGGAGATTAGAGATTAGTTGACGATCGATTATTTAGTAACTGCTTGTTGCCTTAAATAGTTAATATACCCGTTTACCAACTTCATACATTCTTCAATTTGACTTTTGAATTTTTCGAAAATTTCATCACTTATAAATTTTTGATCTAAAGCTATAATAAGGTGGTCGATTGTTTCAGCGGCCGACCCTCGGGCATTTATCAAGAATTTAGACGAGTCAGCGTAATGAAATCTCCCATGCCCTTCCGCTATATTATTACCTATTGATCTTGATGAACGAATTATTTGGTCGGCTAGTCTATATTTTTCTTCACCCGGGAAACTCTTAACCAATTCAAAAATATCATTCCGTAAAACGCGTGATTTTTTCCAGGCATCAAGTTCCGTAAAACCTTTCATTAGTTAATATCTACTAATTATAAAATATTTATTTAACTAATCACCAATTAACCAATCACTAATCTCTGTTACTGCATCAGGAATTTAAAATTACCAATATTTTTAAGTGCCGTGCCTGTACCACGTACTACTGCGCGTAGCGGATCTTCGGCTACGTGTACAGGTAGTTTGGTTTTGGCGGCTACTCTTTTATCCAGGCCGCGCAACAACGCGCCGCCGCCGGTTAAATAAATGCCGGTTTGATAAATATCTGCCGATAGTTCAGGTGGTGTTATTTCCAGCGCTTTTAGTATAGCTTCCTCTATTTTTGATATAGATTTATCCAGGCAATGTGCAATTTCGGTATATGATACCATGATTTGCTTAGGTACGCCGGTCATTAAATCGCGACCCTGTACAGCAAAATCAGCAGGCGGGTCAGCAAGTTCAGGCAAAGCCGCACCAACTTCAATTTTTATTTTTTCGGCAGTACGGTCGCCTATCATAATATTATGCTGGCGACGGATGTATTGTACGATGTCCGAGTCAAAATTATCGCCCGCTACGCGGATAGACTGATCGCAAACTATACCTGATAAGGCAATAACGGCAATTTCGGTAGTACCACCACCAATATCAATGATCATATTGCCCATGGGCTCTTCTACATCAATACCAATACCCACAGCGGCAGCCATTGGCTCATGTATAAGGTAAACCTCTTTGGCCCCTGCTATCTCGGCCGAGTCGCGCACGGCACGTTTCTCTACCTCGGTAATGCCCGATGGTATACAAATAACCATACGCAATGATGGAAAAAACCAACCTTTACCCTGATTGATCATTTTTATCATACCACGTATCATGTGCTCGGCAGCATTAAAGTCGGCAATTACACCGTCTTTTAAGGGGCGAACGGTACGTATATTATCATGCGTTTTGCCTTCCATTTGCATGGCCTGCTTACCAATAGCAATAACTTTGTTGGTCGAGCGATCAAAAGCAACTATCGACGGTTCGTCAACAACAACTTTATCATTATGTATAATCAGGGTATTTGCGGTGCCCAGGTCAATGGCAATTTCTTGCGTAAAAAAATTAAATAAGCCCATTTGTAGTTTGCTTCAAAATTATTTGCAAAGTTTATAAATATAACTTTAAAAACATCAAATAATTGCCATTTAAACAGTTAATTTATTTGGATAATTATATTATTGCTAATGTTTAAAATGACGAACCCCGGTTGTAACCATCGAAATATTTTTTTCATTACACATAGCTACCGAATCCTGATCTTTTATTGACCCCCCAGGCTGTAAAACGGCCAAAATACCTGCTTCGGCAGCCAGCTCTACGCAATCATTAAACGGAAAAAACGCATCAGACGCCATTACCGCGCCATTCAAATCAAAACCAAAGCTTTCGGCTTTAATAACTGCCTGTTTTAACGCATCAACCCTTGAGGTTTGCCCTACGCCGCTTGCCAATAATTGGTTATTTTTGGCAAACACAATAGTGTTTGATTTAGTGTGCTTTACAATTTTATTGGCAAAATGCAGGTCGCGCAACTCCTGCGCGGTAGGTTGCCTATTGGTAACCGTAGTCATTTGATCCGGCCCTTCAATAACCAGGTCCTTGTCTTGCTCAATAACGCCATTTAATAACGTTTTAAATTGCTTAACCGGTAACTCCACACGCTGGCGCACCAAAATTATGCGGTTCTTTTTCCCTAATAATATTTGTACAGCTTCGTCAGTATAAGCAGGTGCTATTAACACTTCGTAAAATAGTTTGCTTATTTCGGTAGCTGTTTCGGCATTTATCTCATCATTGGCAATAATAACGCCGCCAAAGGCTGATACCGGGTCGCAAGCCAAAGCATCAATCCAGGCTTCTTTTATAAATGATCTGCTGGCAACGCCGCAGGCATTGGTATGCTTTAATATGGCTATGGTTGGCTCGGTAAACTCATCAATTAATGAAACAGCTGCATCAACGTCAACCAGGTTATTGTATGATAACTCCTTACCATGCAATTTGGTAAACATAGCATCAAGGTTACCATAAAAAGTGCCTTGCTGGTGCGGGTTTTCGCCATAGCGCAAAGCATAGCTGGTTTGTATACTTTGTTTAAACACAGGCATCGGGTCCTGCGTGTTAAAGTATTGAAATATGGCCGTGTCGTAATTGGAGGTGATATTAAACGCTTTTTGAGCGAATTTTTTACGCTGATCAATGGTAGTGGCACCACCCTGGTTCTGTAAAATTTCAGCCAGTTCTGTATAATCATCTTTTGATGCCAGTATAACTACATCCTTATAGTTTTTTGCCGCTGCGCGGATAAGCGAGATCCCGCCAATATCTATCTTCTCAATAACATCATCATGCCCGGCACCTGACGCTACCGTTTCTTCAAACGGGTAAAGATCAACAATAACCAGGTCTATTTCGGGTATTTCGTATTGCTCTAATTGTTGCTTGTCGCCTGCTAAACTGCGCCTTGATAATATTCCGCCAAACACCTTTGGATGTAATGTTTTAACACGACCGCCTAATATCGATGGGTACGAGGTCAGGTCCTCAACCGCAACCACATCGGCACCCAGGTTGCGGATGAACGTCTCTGTTCCACCGGTTGAGTACATGGTTATGCCTAAGCGCTTCAATTCGTGAATAATAGGCTCCAGATTATCTTTGTAATAAACTGAAATAAGGGCATTTTTAATTTTTACAGACTGACTCATTTAAAGGGAGAATTTTGAGCCGCAAATGTAGGGATTAGTGATTAGAGATTGGTGATTAGTAATTAGTTTTTTTGAATAAAGTTCTTACATTTAAAAAATACAGCTTAGCGACTATTCTTTTCACGAGGTAACTAATCTCTGGTCTCTAATTAACCGATCACTAAACTCAACTCTTCATCTTCTTCAGCAAATTCTCAATCACTTTAGGGAAGTGCTGATGTTCCAACTGCTGGCCCTTAAATTTAATCATTTCCAGGTTATCGCCGGATTCAATTTTGAACTTTGACTGATGGATGATCTCGCCTTCGTCAAACTGCTCGCTGGCAAAATGAATAGTTATGCCCGACTCTTCTTCGCCCGCTGCTAATATAGCGTTGTGCACGTGATCGCCGTACATGCCTTTGCCGCCATATTTAGGTAATAGGGCGGGGTGCAAATTAATTATTTTGTTAGGGAACGCGCTTAACAAGGCAGGTGGCACCAGCCATAAAAATCCGGCTAATACAATCAGGTCCACCTGCAGCGTTTTTAATATCCTGATCACATCGTCGGTGTCATAAAACTCATGCCGGGTAAATATATGCGATGGTATCTCAAAATTATCAGCACGCTGTAATACGTATGCCTGCGGATTATTAGTTAATATCAATACAACTTCAGCCTCGGGATTACGCTTAAAATGCTCCATTATTTTTTGAGCATTTGACCCCGATCCTGAAGCAAAAATGGCTATTCGTTTTTTCATTAAACTATTTTGCTTTCATGCGGTATATGCCAAATATAAAATATTACTTAGCTTATTACTACTTAATTGTAGTTTTTTGATGCACAAATCCATATCTGACTATTGTGCGTGGCTTAGTTACATCATAGGTTTGTATATTGCCTGTATCCAACACCATAGAGTATTGCCCCAAATTGATAATACGTGCAGCAACGAACGGTTTTGAAGTGCCGACGGCTGTAGTATCGCGGCAGGTCATATCGGCGGATAAGGTTAGTTTATCAGCCGACAGGCTCCATCTGCCTGATGATGTTTGCGGGATACAATCAAAATTGCTGTAAGTACAGCTATTATCAGTATTAAAAGAAAATATCTGTGTAGTATCGCAAGTAGTGTTTAGTGTAGTGGTTGATAACGTAGCATCGCCCAGGTAAACTGTGGCTACAACTGATGCCAGCTGCCATTTACCGGCTGTTAACAGCGTTTCAATAGTACCCTGGTTATCCTTTTTACAGGAATTAACAAGCAGTCCAACTAATACCAGCCCTAATACAAAAAGTAATGATGTTTTATTTTTCATTAGTATCTCCGCAAAAATAAACTATTAGCCTGCATTGCAGATATTATAACTGTTTTAAATGATTATTATTTTATCATCCTTGTTATGCAAGCCCCAAAACAGGGTTAACACAACTTAACACATTTTTGCATGTTTTTGATATTAAAAATTTGATTATCAATTAATTATAAAAAAATAATGCAAAAATGTGTTAACCATGATTTTTGATGTCGTCGAACGGGAAATTTATACACTCGTTCGGGAAATTGTAGGTGTATAGATCTCTCACTACGTTCGAGATGACAAGCGGGTTATCCGCACATCTGCATACCCGCACATTTGCACATTATTTAGGCTTACTTAATAAATTAACAAACAACCTGTATGCGCCCGGTACCCCCGCAGGTAGCTCCCTGAAAAAAGCCAGCGATGTATATATAAACCGGCCCTTACCATAGTTACCCACAATTAACGACCCATTGTTTGGCTGTTCGCCGGGATCATTCATTTGCAAAATGGCTTTGTATTGCGGGTCAATATTGCTTACAAAATACAAGCCGCGTTCCTGTATCCAGCCGTCAAAATCGGCCTGAGTAATTTTGTTGGGATAGTTTAGCACCGGGTTTTCGGGATCTAAAAAAGTAACGGGGGCAAATTCATCCGTAACACGCTGGTTAACGGGGCGGAACGGATAAGGGCCTATCTGTGGCACAACTATACCGTTATTATTATTGTATTGTACCAACAGGTTACCGCCATTATTAACGTAAGCCATTAGCTTAGGCTGCTCAACGGGCAGGCGCTTGTTTACGTTATAGGCACGTACACCCGTAATTATAGCATCGTAAACAGAAAGATCGCCGTTTAGTATCTCATTTTCAGTAAGCTGGTGCACATCATAGCCTACCTGCGCAAGTGCTTCGGGCATAAAATCGCCGGCTCCTTCTATATAGCCTATTTTTTTTCCGGCAATTTTAAGGTTAACGTTTATAGCCTTAGCTTGCGACGGCGGGAACAGCGTAATAGCCGGAACGTGATCATACCGAATGCGCTGTACACCCATCGAATAATCTTTACCATTAACCGTAGTAATCGCTACCAGATCACTGGTTTTGGGCTGCATATTGGTTGGTGTTACCTGGAAAGTGGCTACCCATTCGTCACCCCGTTTTTTATCGGCGAACTCAATTTTTTCGGGCGTTATTTTCCACCCGGCTACTGGTTTAATAACTATGCTACCTGCAGCATTGGTAAATGCCTGCATTTTAACCTGTACGGTTTGCGGCTGCTGCGTATTAAAAATATAATCTTTGTTGGCAATATCAGCGGCTACGGGCGGCCCAATCTCTAACGGCTGGTAAACCTCGCCCCTTACCGGGTCAACATATTTATAGTATAAACGGCGCTCAAATGTTATGGGCTTACCGGCAATGGTAAACTCGTAGGTTACTGATGGCAGGTCGGGGTTTTCGGGGTTTCCTACTTTTAATGGGTCATTAATCGTGTAGGTCCCTATCGGGTGCGGCGATTCCAGCCAATATGGCTGGGTATATTTATCGGCTATAGTAGCAGTAGTATAAGTTTGCAAGGTATTGGCCGGGATAGTTTTGCCACCATCAAAACGTTGTATGTTATGATGATCGTCAATGCTGTTTATCTTAATCTGGTCGTTAAACCGGTCAATAACCTGCGATCGTATCTCTATCGGGTCGCCAATGGCATAGGTAGGCTGCGTGGCATAGCTTTCAAACCACAATCCCGCGCAGGCGGCAATCAGGTTTTTTAACTGTTTTGCTTTTTGTTCGCGCCAATAGGTATCTGGTACCTTCTCCACATCGCTCAATAACTGCACTAATGCCGGTACTGACGCACTTGGGTTTGCACCATCAAAATCCTTTTTTATGGCAGCCAGTTTAGCAGCAATGGCAGTGCCTCCGCTTACCCTTGCCCAGGTGGTATTTACACCATCCATCAGGTCGGTTTTAGGCGCATCGCCTAAAATGGTACTAAATAGTTCAAAGGATTCGCCGCGTTGTTTGGCTGTGCCAAAACCCTGTGTTTTATGGTTCGACCGGCTATCGGCAGCAACCTCGCCATACCCTTTGCCAATTAAGGGGTTGTATACACCTACATCTACCTTAAGCGGATTAACCGGGTTACCATTAAACGAATTTAACAACAAGCGTTTTGCCTGCCATACCTGTACATATTTTAATTGCTCGGGGTATTTGGTCGGGTCGGCAGCCAAAGTAAAAGCCTCCTGCGCCAATATGGCCGATGATGTATGGTGCCCATGCCCGCCGCTGCCATCGGTAGCAAAGCGGCATATAATAACATCCGGTCTAAATTTTCGTATCACCCAAACCACATCGCCCAGCACTTTTTCTTTATCCCATATCTTTAGCGTTTCCTCGGGCCCTTTTGAAAAGCCAAAGTCGTTAGCGCGGGTAAAAAACTGCTCGGCGCCATCAACTCTACGCGCGGCCAGAAGCTCCTGCGTGCGTATCAATCCTAATAACTCGCTTTGCTCGTTGCCTATTAAATTTTGTCCACCATCACCGCGGGTCATGGCTAAATATCCTGTACGATAATGCTTCTCTTGCGCCATGTAGGCTAAAAGCCGGGTATTCTCATCATCGGGGTGCGCGGCAACATATAATACGCTGCCCAATACATTCAAATTCTGAAAACCTTGTTCAATAGCTATCCTGTCAGCAGGTGGCGCGGTTTGCGCAAACGCAGCGGTTAAACTCAGCAAAAACAAGGCATTTATTAGGATACGCTTCATAGCTATAAATAAGGGAAATGTAATTAGTTGATTTATAACCCAATAATAAAACAATTTATTAAAACTTGTGTAATTATAATGGTCATTTAATCATTTGATTAATTTTTTCTTATTGAAAATCAATTAGTTAACATATTTTGGTAAAAACTATTTTACATTAATCAATCGTTTGATTAATTTTGCACAGGAGAAAAGAGATGGATAAAGATAAAATAGACAAAAAGGACTATATACTGGATGTAGCC
>NZ_JBDTJZ010000007.1:0-4036 GCF_039935595.1 Mucilaginibacter sp.
TTAATTCCCTCTCTAGCATAGAGAGGGTGGTCCAGCGAAGCGCCGACCGGGTGAGTAAACTGACGAACCAATACCCACACTCTGTATAAAATGATACCCAACGCAGGTATCCCTATCCAGTGCGCATGAAAAGAGTTTTTAATATCGCCATGTAGTAAAAAAGCGATAGAATGCCCCAACCCGCAGCCGGGGCACCAGGTTATGCCCATTAACTTTAACGGGCACAACGTGTATTGCGATGGGTTTGCCGGATTGGTAGTAGCCAGCGCTATTAACGCGGCTACCCAAAACAGTAACTCTAAATTTTTACTGATAAACTGTTTAATCAATTTTGTTCGACTTGTTTGCAAGCAGTAAAGATACTGCAAACGCCGCCAAAATACCAATTAACAAAGCCCCGAACATCCTGCTGGAAAGATCGCGCAGGTCGCTGCCTGATTGGATATAGTTAATATAAACAATAGCCGAAAAAATGGCTACTATACCACCCGCCAGCAAAATTTTAAAACTTTGTACCAGGGCCTCTAAAAAGCCCATATTGCCGCCAAGTTCGTTGTTTTTATAGCTCATTATGCCAAAAAACAAACCAATTATCGGTATCAGGATAGAAAAATACTCAACCGGCGCGGCTTGATCATCTAATATACCAACGCCAAAAGCGTGCATGGCAAAAAGCCATATACCGCTTAGTATGCCAATTATAAGGCCGAAAACTAATGCGTTTTTCATCTTATTAAGTGTTAGGTTAAATTGTTGTGCGTTTTTTGTTTATTCTTATTATAATACGTTGGCCGGATAGGCAACGTTGTTTAACTATCATAAAAAGTAATTATACCCGCATATTGTTTTATTAATTAGCACAATTGTTGTGTAACCGCATTAAAACACCTTTTTTACTATATTTGCAACAGTTTGAACATCCGTGATATTTTAGAGAAATATAAAGCTGATGAACGGATAAAAGCATTGGCGACAGCCTTAAATGCTTCTAAAAATCCAAGGATACAGCTTCGTGGTTTAGTCGGGTCAGGTGATGCGGCTATGGCGGTAGCTTTGTATTTTTTGCAGCATAAGCACATGATCTTTGTGCTGCCCGAACGCGAAGAAGCCGGTTATTTCCAGGCCGACCTGGAGAATTTGACCGGTAAAGAAGTTTTATTATTCCCTTCATCCTACCGTAAACCTTTTGAGTTTACCCAGCCCGATAGCAGCCATGTACTGGCCCGTGCCGAGGTGCTGAACGAATTAAATCACTCTACCGAATTTGGTCAGTTGATAGTTACTTACCCCGAAGCTTTAGCCGAAAAAGTGATTGACCGCGCATCGCTGGAAAAAAACACGCTGGAAATTGGCGTAAACAACAAACTCAGCATTGAATTTATCAATGAGTTTTTGGTGGAGTATGATTTTGAGCGGGTTGATTTTGTATACGAGCCCGGACAATTTTCGGTTCGCGGGGGTATAGTTGATATTTTTTCCTTCTCGCACGAGCTGCCTTACCGGGTGGAATTTTTTGGCGATCTGGTAGAGTCTATCCGCACCTTCGAGATTGAAAGTCAGCTATCTGTTGAGCAGGTAAAAACCATCACCATTGTGCCTAATGTGCAATCTAAATTTTTAACGGAGAGCAATATCTCGTTGTTGGAATATGTAGATGCCGGTACGCAGGTTTGGATAAAGGATGTACAATTTACCTTCGATATTATTCAAAGCGGCTACAAAAAAGCTACCCAGTTATGGAAGGCGCTATCCGCAGAAGAAAAAAACCAAAACCCCGATTGGATAGACCCTAAGTTTGGTTTTACTGACGAAAAGCTGATAGCCGACCAACTGCATGATTTCCCGGTAGTGGAGTTTGGAAAGCAATTTTTTTATGATGCAGATGCTACCATCAACTTTGATATGCGCCCGCAGCCGTCTTTTAATAAAGACTTTACCCTGTTGATACATAATTTTAAAAACAACGAGGCAGAGAAGATAGAAAATTATATTCTCACAGATTCGGCAAGGCAGGTTGAACGTTTATACGCCATTTTAGATGACCTGGATAAAACCGTAAAGTTTACGCCGATAAGCATCTCTATCCGCGAAGGTTTTATTGACCGCGAACAAAAGCTGGCCTGCTATACCGACCACCAGATATTTGACCGCTATTATAAATACAAACTAAAAAAGGGTTACCAGCGTTCGCAGGCCATCACCCTGAAAGAACTGCGCGAGTTGAAGCCCGGCGACTATGTTACCCATATTGACCACGGTATTGGCAAATATGCCGGACTGGAAAAGGTAGAGGTTGCCGGTAAGCAGCAGGAAATGATCAGGTTGGTTTATGCCGACAACGACCTGTTGTATGTAAACATCAACTCGCTTAACCGCATATCTAAATACAGCGGTAAGGAGGGTACCGTACCCAAAATGAATAAGCTGGGTACCGACGCGTGGGATAAGCTCAAGAAAACCACAAAAAAAAAAGTTAAGGATATAGCCCGCGACCTGATCAAGCTTTATGCGGTGCGTAAATCGCAGCAGGGTAATGCATTTTCGCCGGATAGCTATTTACAAACCGAACTGGAGGCTTCCTTTATTTACGAGGACACCCCCGATCAGGAAAAAGCCACCACCGACTTTAAAAAGGATATGGAGTCGCCGCACCCTATGGATAGGTTGATTTGCGGCGATGTGGGCTTTGGCAAAACCGAAGTAGCCATCCGCGCGGCGTTTAAAGCCGTTGCCGATAGTAAGCAGGTAGCCATATTGGTTCCCACCACCATTTTGGCGGCCCAGCATTATAAAACTTTCACCGAGCGTCTTAAAGGTTTCCCCTGCAATATTGATTATGTAAACAGGTTTAAATCGCCAAAGCAAATCAAAGAAACATTGGAAAAGCTGAAGGATGGTAAAGTGGATATCATCATTGGCACGCACCGCCTGGTAAGCAAGGACGTAAAGTTTAAGGACCTGGGCCTGATGATCATTGACGAGGAGCAGAAATTTGGTGTAAGTACTAAAGAGAAACTCAAACAAATGCGTGCCAATGTGGATACCATGACGTTAACCGCCACGCCCATACCGCGTACGCTGCATTTCTCGTTGATGGGTGCAAGGGATCTTTCCATTATATCCACCCCGCCGCCAAACCGCCAGCCGGTAGTTACCGAGCTGCATGTGTTTAATGATAAGCTGATAAAAGAAGCCGTTGAGTTTGAGATTGACCGTGGCGGGCAGGTATTCTTTATCCATAACCGCGTAGCCGATCTGCCACAATTGGGTGGCATGATAAACACTTTAGTGCCCGAAGCACGGGTAGGCATTGCACACGGCCAGTTAGAGGGCGACGCGCTGGAAGATGTGATGCTGAAGTTTGTGAACAACGAGTACGATGTACTGGTAGCCACCACCATTATTGAAGCCGGTCTGGATATACCAAACGCCAATACCATCATTATTAACCATGCGCACATGTTTGGCCTGAGCGATCTGCACCAAATGCGTGGCCGTGTGGGGCGAAGCAATAAAAAGGCGTATTGTTATTTGCTGAGTCCGCCGTTATCAACGTTGACTAACGAGGCCCGCAAACGGTTAAGTGCCATTGAAGAATTTAGCGATCTGGGCAGCGGCTTTAACGTGGCAATGCGCGATCTGGATATCCGCGGCAGCGGAAACCTGCTGGGTGCCGAGCAAAGCGGCTTTATTGCCGAGATAGGCTTTGAAATGTACCATAAAATACTGGACGAAGCCCTACAGGAGTTAAAAGATGATGAGTTTAAAGGCTTGTTCCCTGATGATAAGCCACGGCCATTTATCAACTTTACGCAGATAGATACCGACCTGGAGATATTGATACCCAATGAATATGTAACCAGTTTATCGGAAAGGTATAATTTATACAGTGAACTATCCAAACTGGAAAATGAAACCGAACTACTGGCTTTTCAGCAGCAACTGCATGACCGTTTTGGGCCAATACCGCCACAGGTAAATGACCTGCTGAACACCATGCGCCTGCAATGGATGGGCAAAGCCATTGGTTTTGAAA
>NZ_JBDTJZ010000008.1:0-7130 GCF_039935595.1 Mucilaginibacter sp.
GTTTTCATAATGTTTTTACATTAAAAAGTGAAACAAATTTAGCTTTGCAGATACTTCCAGTCAAGATGTTCAGTTTTGGAACATGCTGTATGTCAAATAGTTATGCCATATTCGGTGAGTTATACTATCCCCTAAAACTACTCACCTAATCACGCCCCTTTTTGTCGGGAATTGGTGGATAAATAGGGGTTTCGATTAAAACATAAAAGCCTGCAATCATTTGATTTGCAGGCTTTTGTTTGGTTTTGATACCGAAATGTGCGGAGAGCTAGGGATTCGAACCCCAGGACCTGTTACAGTCAACAGTTTTCAAGACTGCCGCAATCGACCACTCTGCCAGCTCTCCGGGGTCAAAAGTACAAAACCATGCCGAATTGCCAAATTGGATATTGATTTTTTTTAAAAATAGTGTTAAGCCTTATAACGGGTTGTAAGCAAGAGGGTTAACAAGCTTATTCAGGCTGATTGGCATTTTTAAAACTATTGTAACGCTGCTTTACCACCTTGACCGACCGCTTGGAAAGGTCAATACTGGCATTTAATTCAAAGCCAATTAAAAGAATAAGCGAGTTTAAATATAGCCATAGCATGACCACGATAAGTGTGCCTATGGAGCCATATATTTTATTGTAGGACGAAAAGTGATTGATATAATAGGTAAATCCCAGCGATGTTAAAACAGCCAACCCGGTAGCCAGTACCGAACCGGGACTTAAAAAGTTCCATTTTAATTTATGCGATGGCCCGTAACGGTACAGCAGGGATATGGTAGTAAAAAATATGGTTACTATAATTATCCACTGCGACAAGCTGATCAGGTATTTCCAAAAATGACTTTTACTGGCTAAACGGGCCTGTAGAAGGTTTATAACGTCCTGGCCGCCAATCATGATGGCTATAGCTATTAGTAACGATATACTGATAACTACGGTTAAGTTAAGTGCAATGATGCGCCTTTTAAACCAGCTACGCTTTTCAATTTCTAACGATGATCGGTTAAAGGCACGCATTAACGTGCTTACGCCATTAGTGGCAAAATATAGTGCCGTTAAAAAGCCTACCGATAGCAAGGATAAGTTTTGTTTTTTAATGATGTCTACAATGGTAGTTTGCAATGCCATATAAGCATTATATGGAAGTATGGATGATAGCAGCCTTAACAAGGTTTCCTGAAAATTTCTTACAGGTACATACGGTATTAACGTAAATAAAAATATAATACCCGGAAACAGGGCCAACATAAAGCTATAAGCCAGTGAGGAGGCTTTACTGGCCAATGAATCCTGCGAAAACTCATAAACCAGTGAGGCTATAACTTCATAAACAGATAGTGTGCCAAAGCCCGGTAAAACTTTTGCTTTGGCCCATTTAACAAATTTGCGGTAATTTTTTATGCGCAGTAATAAGTGGTGCAGCCATCTCATAGGGCTAATTTACTTAAAAAAAGGCTTCAGTTTATCTAAAAACTCGGCAGATGGCAGGCAGGGGCGGTTAGTGGCCATATTAACAAATACCAGCAAAGTTTCGCCGGTATGTATCAGCTCCTGCCGTTCGTTTAAAAACTCATATCTGAAATGAATTTTTACCCCCGGCATTTTATCCATAATTACTTTTATGGTCAACTCTTCATCATAACGGGCCGGCTTTAAGTATTTGCACTTCATCTCCAGCACGGGCATCATAATACCCGATGCTTCCATGCCGCTATAAGTAAGCCCCAGGCTGCGCAGCATTTCTACACGGCCCACTTCGTACAACTCGGCATAGTTGCCGTAATACATATAGCCCATTTGGTCGGTTTCGCCATAGCGCACCCGTACTTTGGTAGAATGCTCAAACATTACCTTTTAATATTCCTTTCATCAAGCGCGTGCTGAAATTTACGTGCATTAACCATATGATCGGCCAGGTTATCCGCAAAATTATGATAGCCCGAAAAATCCTCTTTAGCGCACATATAAATATAATTACTGTGTTTATAATCCAACACCGCGTTTATGGCATTTACAGATGGCATCATTACCGGGCCAGGAGGGAGGCCGGTGTGCAAATAAGTGTTATAAGGCGAATTAAATACCTTATCCTTATTTAACACCCGCCTGATAGTAAAATCGCCAATAGCGAAAATAAGCGTAGGGTCTGATTCTAATTTTTGGCCTCGTTTTAAGCGATTTAAATATAAGCCTGCTATGGTAGGCATCTCATCATCATGCAATGCCTCGCCATCAACTATTGAAGCTAAAATAGATACCTGAACAGGGGTTAGGTTAATAGCAGCAGCCTTTTGTTTGCGCTCGGGTGTCCAGAAGTGTTCATAATGGTCATACATCCGTTTAAACAATTTTTCGGGCGTAGTATTCCAGTATACATCATAGCTATCGGGCATAAATACGGTGTATACATTATCGGTAGTAAAACCGTATTGCTTTACAAAATCAGCCGAATCCAACAAACGAATTATGGATGCAGAATCGGGCTCCAGTTTTTTACCCACAAAACCGGCAAACTGTGTTTTTAACCTTAAATTATGGAATGATAGTACCACCGGGTCCTGATTTCCTGCTAATAACATATTGATCAGTTTCCGGTTGCTCATGCCCGGTTTAAGGCGGTACCTGCCCGGCTTTACCTTTTCGGTATATTTCATGTTATGGGCGGCCCAGTTAAAAGTGGTGGTATCGCTAACAATACCTTGTTCACGTATGGTTTTATACACATCATCATAGCCTTCGCCGGTGCGTATGTACAAATATTCCTGCTTGCTGGTTACATTGGGGCCAAAGTAGCGTAAATAATAAAAAATAAGGCTGCCAACCAGGGCAATAAAAAGTATAACCACCAGAGCAATCATAAATTTTCTGAACGTGTCGGTTGATGTGGTGTTTTGTGCAGTCATGATAATGTTATTGTATTTTTTGTAATGCAATTAATCCGCCAGTCAAATTTTTCACATTTTGATAACCATGTTGTATAAGCATAGTTTGTGCCGTTTCGCTGCGCAGGCCAACCTTGCAAATAACAATTATCTCATCTGTTTTGTTATAATTTAAACCGGTTATATTTTGATGAATATTGGACAGTGGAAGATTTTTGCCACCGATATTATACGTATGGTATTCAATTTCTTCGCGCACGTCAAGCAAATTTAAGTTTTCGCCTTGCTGCAAACGTGCCAGCAAGCTTGCGGCATCAATTTGCTCCATCGGATTTTTTACCCTGTGTAACAATAAGGTTAATCCGGGTACCATTGCTTACTTTTATTGCCGAATCCGTTTTCATGGGCGATTGGGCAACCACTATAACATTATTGGAATCAGTTATTGCGCCCCGGTATTGGATTTCGCCCAATATTAAACCGCTGTTATGTAAAACAAATTTGGCTGCATCAAGATCCTGGTTAACCAGATCGGGTATTTCTACTTCGCTCGCTCCGGCACCATCGCCCAGTACCAGGGTAATAGTTGATCCTTTTGGTATTTTGGTACCTGGCTTTATAACCTGGCCGCCAAACTGTATTTCGAGCACCATATCCCGTGCTATGTCAGAGCGGTAAGTGGTATCAATTTTTAGCCCGAAATTTTTTAATGTTGCCACAGCAGATATATATTGGGTTTGCTCAACATCAGGCAAAGAAATATTAGGCGCCAAACCCGATACCATTGTTAAATAAATAATACGGTTTTGCTTTACTAAGGTACCGGCGTCGGGGTCCTGCTCAATAATGCTGCCGGGGGCCTTATCCAGTTGATATACAGAATCAACATGGTATTCAAAACCCTGATCCTTTAATATATCAAATGCTTTATTTGCCGGTAAGCCCTTTAATTGGGGCACAGGTATTCCTTCGCCATGATTGGTATAAAAGCTCAGACTAAAAAAGGCAATTAAAACCACCGCAATTACCGCTCCAATGGCCAATAATATAGTATTACGAAAAGCTGTTGTTTTTAAATAGGCCCCAAATTTATTCATCGGCAGTAAGAGTAAATTATACTAAATAAAGCATCAAACATAGGTTAAAATTTCCAAATAATAACTTATCCACCCTCAAAAAAAACTATATTTGAGCCTATGATAAATGTCGCCCTTTTAGCCGGTGGTTATACCGGCGAATATGAAGTATCACTTAACAGCGCTAAAAACATTGCCGATAATTTAGATACCGGCAAATACAAGGTTTATACCATTTTAATTAACCGCGACAGGTGGTTTTATGAATTAGAAAGCGGGCGGTTTGATATCGACAAAAATGATTTTAGCCTTAATCTGAATGGCGAAAAGATAAAATTTGATTTTGCTTTCATTACCGTTCATGGTACACCCGGCGAAGACGGAAAGCTACAAGGTTATTTTGACATGATAGGTATTCCGTACAATACTTGCGATGCTACTACATCGGCCATAACCATGAATAAAGCTTATACCAAATCTATAGTAAATGGTATTAATGGTTTGCATTGCGCAAGGTCAATACAATTACATAAAAAGGATTTGCACGATATTGCCACTATCGGAGCGTCATTGAAATTTCCGTTGTTTGTTAAGCCTAACAATGGCGGCAGCAGCGTGGGTATGAGCAAGGTGTATAAAATAAGCGGCCTGCCCGATGCTTTAAATAAAGCTTTTAAAGAAGACGATCAGGTACTGGTTGAGCAATTTATACAGGGCCGCGAATTTAGCATCGGCGTAGCGCGTATTAACGGACACATACAGGTTTTGCCTGCTACAGAGATCATAAGTTCGAAAGATTTTTTTGATTATGAAGCCAAGTATACCGCCGGAGCATCACAGGAAATAACTCCTGCCGACCTTTCTGCTGATAAAAATGCGGAGATAGCCGATATTGTTACCCAGGTTTACCTGCGGTTAAACTGTCGTGGCATGGTGCGTATTGATTTTATTTTATTGGGTACCACAAACGACTTTTATTTTATTGAAGTTAATACAACCCCCGGCCAATCAGCAGCCAGTTTAATACCCCAGCAGGTAAGGGCCGCCGGTATGCATTTGGGCGAGTTTTATGGCGCGTTAATAGATGGCGCGATAAAAAAATAAAGTACCCTTTACTACACCCTTATTGCTTTCTTCCAAACTATTACTTATAGCGGTTAGGTTTGTAACCGGTAATATTGACATTACGCTTATTGAGCGTATTTGAAGCTGTAAATAGGAGGTTTCAATTCTAATCCTGTTTTAATCCCACCGATACATATTATAAATAATTTTGCCGTTACTATCATCAAATATGTTTCATGTCATATTTAATGAGCACTAATTAATATGTATACTATAAATAAGATAGTTCTTTTAACGTTTACGTTAAGTATAATAGGTTTTTACAACGGATACGGCCAACAAACTGATACTTTAAAAATAACTTTTCAGGAAGCTGAAAAGCAGTTTTTAGAAAAAAATTTAAGCCTCCTTTCTCAAAAATATAATGTTGAGGCTACCAAAGCCCTTATTGATCAGGCAAAACTATGGGATAACCCTACGTTGAGCACTGACCAAAACATACATGACGGTGCCAGCAAAAAGTTTTTTTATCACAATAATGCTCAAAATCTGGGCGAGGTATTTGTACAGCTAAGCCAGGTATTTCTTACTGCCGGCAAGCGCGGTAAACAAGTACAGGTAGCAAAGGATAATGAACAAGTGCAGCAGGCCGAGTTTAACGATTTGATGCGTAACCTGCGCTATAACCTGATGCTTGATTTTAGCCAGTTGGCTAATTTAACGGAGCAGGGCAAGGTTTATCAGATGGAGATATCATCGGCCACAAACCTGGTTAATGGCGTTCAAAAATCATTTGACGCCGGTAATACCTCCATGAAAGACCTGATCAGGTTAAAGGCCCTGTTATTTGGCCTTCAAAATGACCTGGTAGAAAACAACCGGCAAATCAATGACCTGGAAACAGAACTCAAAACCCTGCTGCAAACCAACGAAACCGCTTACATTTCCCCTATTCTAAATAATAGATCTGCTAATACGGTCGTGCCGGAAATCCCGGCATTGATCGAGCAGGCAAAAGCTAATCGGGCCGACTATTTATCTAACCAATACCAGTTAAACTCGGCTACACACAATTTGGCCCTGCAAAAGGCACTTGCCGCGCCTGATGTTACAGTGGGCATGAGCTATGATAACAATGCCAGTTTCGCGCCTAATTATTATGGTTTGCAAATAGGTATACCACTGCCATTATTTAACCGTAACCAGGGTAATATCAAATCGGCAAAATATAGTGAGATGAGCCAGGAAAGCGTGGTAAAGGAAAATGAAGCGCGACTTAAAAATGAGGTTGTTGCCGCTGTAAACCAGTATAAACTTACCCAACAGCTATTCTCGGCACAGCAAACCACTTTCAATGAGCAATATGATAAGCTATTTACCAATATGCTTAAAAGTTTTCAGCAACGGCAAATTGGGCTTATTGAGTTTGTTGATTTTTTTGATACCTATAAGGATACTAAACTAAAATTACTGCAACAGCAATATAACCTGCAAAAAGCAATTGCGGATCTGAATTTTGCTACCGGCACAACTATAATAACGCCTTAATTTATTTTATATATACTGATGATGAAAAGAGAAACGTTTTTGATCGGTCTCTCCGTGCTAATGTTGTTTGCTGCATGCAAGCAAAAAAAAGATGATGCTACTGTAAGCAAGCAAGTATGCATAAGTGATTCTTTGGAAAAAATGATCACTATAGATACCGCTAAAACCGCCGAAGTAAAAAACGAGCTTAACCTGTCGGGCGAGGTTTCAAGCGATGATAATAACGTAGTAAAGGTTTTCCCTTTTTCAAGCGGACAGGTAATGGAGGTAAAGGTATCGTTGGGCGATAAGGTAAGCAAAGGACAAACCCTGGCTGTAATGCGCAGCGCCGATGTGGCGGGCAACTACACCGATCTTTCTTCTACCCAATCTGACGTAGCCGTAGCTAAAAGACAGTTAGACCAGGCTGAATCACTATATAAAAATGGAATTTCGAGCGAACGGGAATATACCGAAGCGCAGGAGAATTATAACAAGGCTATAGCCGCTAATCGTAAAGTAAAGCAGCAGTTGGCTATAAACGGCGGTGGTAATACTTCGGAAAACGGAATGCTGGTTATAAAAGC
>NZ_JBDTJZ010000009.1:0-12031 GCF_039935595.1 Mucilaginibacter sp.
CTCAATTTTGGCTATCGGGGTAATGTTAGGTAAGGTAGTGGTTCCGTCGCCGGTTGTTGATGCGAAAGCGCTGGTGCTTAATGTTAATGTTGCAGCTGCGATAAGGGTTAATATTGTAGTTTTCATATCTTTAATATTTTATGTTTTGTTTATGTCTTGTTGTTATTTACACCCTTATGACTACGTGAATTACAATTTGTTAACGCTAATATTGGTGTAATAGACACACACCTTGTACATCACTACAAACGGTTGTTTTCTTTCGACGAACCCGGCATGTTTTTTAGGAAAACTATAGTGGCGATAGAATTATATTACACAGGCAGTGATTTATATCGCTATAAACTGGTCGAGAGTTATCACATTTTGAAAGGCGTTGCCCATGGTATTATTAAAATAAGCATATATGTTTTTCCCCGCTTCTTGCCATTCATTAATATAGCTTGCATATTCTGCCAAAACATCGTCTGTATAACTGCCGCGATAACCACCGTTGGGCCCGTGAAAGCGCAGGAAAACAAAAGGTACACCGCTCTCTATAAAAGGAGTTGCTGAGGTGGGCATATCATGTATTACCATAGCCATTTGATAGTTTTCCAGCAATTTGTAAATATCTTCCCGATACCATGTACAATTGCGAAATTCAATAGCCACCCTCCATTCTCGGGCATTGTCAACAGCAATTATAGCTAATAAGAGTAAGTTTAATTGTTTTGTGTTTACCTGCAGACTGGGCGGAAATTGTATCAGCAAACAACCCTTTTTATCTCCGATGCTATTTATGGTATGTATAAAGCGTTCAAGGTCGCTAAAGTTAAAAGCCAACTCTTTGTTATGTGTTATTTGCCGCCAAAGCTTAAAGGTGAATTTGAAATCATCGGGCACATCAGCTGCCCATTTTTGTATGGTTGATGGCTTGGGTACTTTATAAAAGGTGCTGTTTACTTCAAGGCTGTTAAATAAAGATGCATAATAGCATAACCTGCTTTTGGTTTGATAATCGGGCGGGAAATGTTGTTTATTAGATACGGGGAGTACAATATTACTGGTGCCTGTATAAATATTATTTTTATAACTCATTATTAAGAGGCTTATATAATAATAGTTTGTTAACAATTGCTACAGCATTATGTTGCTGTTATACTTTCTACTTAAAAACCTTTTGTATTTTTATAGGGTTAATCACGTTATGGAAAATAAGCCAATAGCCCGCACGCTTCGCCTGCTGTCGCAACTCATGGAACTGCATGAGCAAAATCCTTTTAAAATAAAGTCAATAGCCAACGCTGCGTTTAAGGTAGATAAATTGCCTTTTCGTATAGCCGAAAAAAGCGCTGAGGAAATGGAAAAAATAGATGGCGTAGGCAAAAGTGTTGCCGCTAAAATTACCGAACTGGTGCAAACAGGTACAATGACTGAATTACAGGACCTTTTGGCTGCAACTCCCGAGGGTGTTGTTGAAATGATGGGCATAAAAGGTATTGGCGGAAAAAAAGTGGCTATTATATGGCATGACCTGGGCATTGAAACAATTGGCGAATTATATTATGCCTGCAATGAGAACCGGCTTATTGAAGCAAAGGGTTTTGGTTTAAAAACACAGGAAGAGATAAAAAAGGCGATTGAGTTTACTATGGCCAGTCACGGTAAATTTTTGTATGCGCATATTGAACAGGAATGTTGCAACCTTCTGGAATCTTTACGATCGGTATTTGTAGACGGACTGGTTGAGTTTGGCGGAGAGTTTAGGCGCAAATGCGAGATAATTACCGAACTGGTTATAATACTGGGTAGCCGTGATACCGACGTAGCAATTAGTACTCTTTTAGAATCAGATTTTTTTAATAATATAGTGCTTGATGGTAACTATGTTACCGGTGAAATGGCAAACGGCTTAAAAGTGAGTATATATTGTATAGAAAAAGGGTATTTCTATAAGGAACTTTTTTTACGTACCGGTACATCTGAGCATGTTGAAACTGTTTTAGCACTTATTAATGACGGAATAGATCAACCCGAAAGCGAGGAACTGGTATATGTAAAAGCCGGGCTTCAATTTATGCAGCCCGAATTACGTGAAGGTGATGCTTTTGTTGAAAAAGCGAAAAAAAATGAGTTGCCGCAATTGATAAGTTACCACGACCTGAAAGGTACGCTACATAACCACAGTACCTGGAGCGATGGGGTTAATACTATTGAAGAAATGGCGCTTTATTGTCGCGATGAGTTAAAATTGGAGTACCTGGGCATGTGCGACCATAGCAAGAGCGCCTTTTATGCTAAGGGCCTTAGTATTGAGCGGGTTTTGCAGCAGCAGGAAGAAATAGACCATCTGAATAAAAAAACAAGCGATTTCCATATTTTTAAAGGGATAGAATCAGATATTTTAAATGATGGTTCACTGGACTATCCTGAAGAGATATTACAGCGGTTTGATTTTATAGTAGCCTCGGTACACTCCAATTTAAAAATGGATATTGATAAGGCTACCACGCGTTTGATAAAGGCTATAGAAAATCCGTACACTACCATTCTGGGCCACCCTACAGGCAGGTTGCTTTTAAGCCGCAATGGCTATAGTATTGATCATAAAAAGGTAATTGACGCCTGTGCGGCAAATAATGTAGTAATTGAAATAAATGCCAACCCGCTGCGGTTAGACCTTGACTGGCGCTGGCACCAATATGCTTTGGATAAAGGTGTATGGCTATCCATTAATCCCGACGCGCACCGTATAGAAGGCTTTATGGATATGCTTTATGGCGTATTAGTAGCCCGAAAAGGAGGTTTATATAAAGAAAGATGTTTAAATGCCTTATCATTGCAGGAAATTAAATCGGTTTTTGAAGCCAAAAAAATTAAGGTAGCCGGTTAAATACATTAAATTAATAAAATTGCTTAACATGGTTATTGAACAACTTCAAGATCATCAAAATACAATACAAAAGGTAATTGATACACTGGTACCCGATATTGAGGCAGGCTGTGCGCTAATTGTCGACACTATAAAAAACGGAAACAAAGTTTTGCTGGCAGGCAACGGTGGCAGTGCTGCTGATGCACAACATATTGCCGCCGAGTTAAGTGGCCGCTTTGTGAAGGACCGCAGGGCACTGCCCGGTATTGCGCTGACTACTGATACATCTGCCATAACATCCATAGCTAACGATTATGGGTACGATTTTGTATTCTCGCGCCAATTAGAAGCTTTGGCTCAACCCGGCGATTTGTTTATAGGCATATCAACCAGCGGTAACAGCCAGGGCATTTTAAATGCAATTACTTCAGCAAAAAATCATGATTGCAAAACGCTTGCCCTCACCGGCAGGGACGGCGGTAAAATGAAGGGGCTTTGCGATGTTGAAATTATTGTACCGTCAGACATGACAGCGCGAATACAGGAGATGCATATTCTTATTGGTCATATTTTATGTACTGCCGTTGATAATTTATTTGAATGAGAAACGGACTGGAACAATCGCTCTTAGATAAAATCACTGATCTGCGGTCACTTAAAACCAAAGTAGCAGGCTGGCAGGCTGATGGTAAAAAAGTAGTTTTTACCAATGGTGTGTTTGATTTATTACATATAGGTCATATAACCTATATGGTCAAAGCTGCTGAACTTGGCGATAAATTGATAATCGGCTTAAATGCCGATAGCTCGGTTAAACGCCTTAAAGGCGATGACCGTCCGGTTAATAGCCAGGATAGCCGCGCTATGTTATTGGCTGCACTATTTTTTGTTGATGCTGTGGTGGTGTTTGAAGAGGATACCCCGCAACAATTAATAGGCTATTTACTGCCTGATATTTTAGTGAAGGGTGCCGATTATGCTATAGATAATATTGCCGGCGCAAAAGAGGTTTTAGCCAATGGTGGCGAAGTAAAAACCATCCAACTGGTAGAGGGTCATTCATCTACCGCAATTATTCAAAAGATAAAAGACAAAGCGGGCAAATAAGTATCTTTGACGCTTTATTTTCAATGATTCCCTATATGTTTAGCAAGCAATGTATCCAGATATTTGAACAGGCTGTTACTGATTATCATCAGTATAATGATATTCATAAAGTTTGCCCAAATCCTTTTATACCTGGCTCAATTGAAAATGTATTATATGCCAAATGCTGGATAGATACAGCACAATGGCACATGGAGGATGAGATACGTAATCCCGCTATTGATCCGGCCGAGGCACTGCAATGGAAACGCCATATAGATAAATCAAACCAGGATCGCACCGATATTGTAGAAGAGATTGATACGTATTTTTTTGATCAATATAAAGCCATTCAGCCCAAACCGGGGGCTAAAATAAATACCGAAAGTCCGGCATGGGCGATTGACCGCCTCTCTATCCTTGTGCTTAAAATATACCATATGCGCGAGGAAACCTTGCGTACTGATACTGATGCTACCCAACTGGAAAAATGCAATAATAAACTGGGCATATTGCTTCAACAACAAACCGATCTATCATTAGCTATTGATGAGTTGTTGGAGGATATTGCCAACGGCGATAAATACATGAAAGTTTACCGCCAGATGAAAATGTATAACGACCCGGAACTTAACCCGGTTTTATACAATAAAAAATAATGGACGGCGCAAAGCACCTGTTGGTTATGCGTTTTTCGTCAATGGGCGATGTAGCCATGACGGTGCCCGTTGTTAAGGCTGTTTTAGCACAAAATCCGGATGTTATTATCACTTATGTTTCCAGACCCGCTTTTGCTGAATTTTTTGCAGATATATCACGACTAACCTTTTTTGCTGCTGACGTAACTAACGAGTATAAAGGTATGTTGGGTTTAGTGAAATTCTATACACATATTCGGGTTAATGGAAGATACGATGGTGTTGCAGATTTACACAACAGCCTACGCACAAGGATTCTAAGAAATATGTTCAGGTTTTACGGAATGCCTTTTATAGTCATTGACAAAGGCAAAGCCGAAAAAAAACTATTAACCCGCTTTCCTAATAAGGTGTTAAAGCCATTAAAACGCACAGTTGAGCGTTATGCAGATGTTTTCAGAGCGTTGGGTTTGACCGTTAACCTGGACTATCAGTTAGTTAAACAACCACAGTCGCTAACTGACGATATAACCAAACTTACCGATGTGAAAAACCAGCCCTGGATAGGCATAACACCTTTTGCCCAATACAAAGGCAAAACTTATCCAATTGAAAAAATGGAAAAGGTTATTGAGGCATTGAGTACTAAAAATGTTAAAGTTTTTTTATTTGGTGGATCGCCGTTTGAGCAGGAAGTTTGCGCCGCGTGGGAGGCTAAGTTTTCTAATGTAATATCTGTTATCCGTAAATTGAATATGCGGCAGGAGTTGGCTTTAATAAGCCAGTTAAACGTTATGCTAAGCATGGATTCGGCAGGGATGCATTTGGCATCGCTTAAAGGTACTCCAGTTGTTTCTATATGGGGAGCAACCCATCATTACGCGGGTTTTTTAGGTTATGGCCAATCAGAAAATGATATTGTGGCTGATGATATTGAGTGCCGCCCATGCTCTGTATTCGGTAATAAGCCTTGTTTCAGAAAGGACTATGCCTGTATGTATAATATAGCCCCCCAAACAGTAGTAAACAGCCTTTTAAAGTTTATATAAAACTAACTTATAATATAGCTGTTAATTATTAAATTCATAGCTATGAAAAAATTACTGCTGATACGACACGCCAAGGCCACACACGAGGCAGATTTTAAGGATTTTGAACGCCCTCTTCTTGACCGTGGTTTGCATGACGCAGCCAATATGGCCACACGTTTAAAGGAAACCGGCGACATACCACAAATACTTATTTCAAGCCCGGCACTGCGCACCTTAGCTACTGCTAATATTTTTTCGCAACATTTAAATCTTTCGCAGGCGCAAATCAATATGGATATTTATGAGGCTAGCGAGAAAATATTGGTTAATGTAATTAATAGTTTACCTAACGAGCACGATTTTATAGGTATTGTTGGGCATAATCCCGGTATAAGCGAGTTGCTGTATTACCTTGCAGGGCAAATACTTGAAGTACCTACCTGTGCAGTAATGCTGATAACTTTTGATACGGATAACTGGGCAGAAGTAAGCTTTGGTACAGGGCACCTGGTTTATTATGATTATCCCAAAAACAATTAACACTAACCTTGTTTCAGTAATAATTCTGCTATCGCAATATCCTCCGGAAAAGTTATTTTGATATTCTGATAGCTGCCTTCTAAAATATGTATGGGCTCGCCAGTTGCTTCAACAACGCTGGCGTCATCTGTAAAACCTGGGTTATAAGGCTGCTCATACGCTTTTTTTAGCTGGGAAAATTGAAAAGTTTGCGGCGTTTGTACTAAATAAATCTCATCGCGCAATAAACTGGTGGATATGCCATCTCTAACCTGCCGTATGGAATCGCGGCTTTTAACAGCAGTAACTGCATTCCCTTTTTTAGCAGCTTGTTTGTATGAAGCGTCAATAATATCAGCATTTGTTAACGGTCTCACCGCATCATGCACTGCAATAAGGGCATCAGTATTTGTAATTACAGCTAACCCATTTTGCACTGAATGGAAGCGGGTTTTGCCACCGCTAACTAATTGATGGGGTATTGTAAAGCTATATTGCATGCATAACTCTTTCCAATAGGTATGCGCATCAGCAGGGATAACCAGTATAATATGAGGTTTTGAGGTGGAGTTGTGAAAAGCCAGTATGGTATGCATTAACACCGGTAACCCATTTAATAGCAAAAACTGCTTAGGAACGGCAGATTGCATCCTACTGCCCGAACCACCGGCAACTATTATTGTAAAATAGATTTGAGATTTGAGATTTGAGATTTGAGACATGTCGGTTTCTTTAAACAAATGTGAAGTAGTTTATCAAATATTATCAAAAATAAAAATGTGAGACCGTTCCCAATCTCACATCTAATATCTCAAATCTCATATCTAAATTAGATGATTAACATGGCGTCGCCATAGCTGTAAAAGCGATATTTTTCTTTTATAGCCACTTCGTAAGCATGCATCACATAATCATAACCACCAAAAGCCGCTATCATCATCAATAAAGTTGATTCGGGTGTGTGAAAGTTGGTTATCATGGAGTTGGCTATACTAAACTCATATGGCGGGAAAATAAATTTACTGGTCCAGTCGTTAGCGGCTTTCAATGATTTATTTGCCGATACTGCCGACTCAATAGCACGCATTGATGTAGTACCTACAGCACATATACGTTTTTTTCTTTCAATGCCACGGTTTACAATATCAGCTTGTTTTTGCTCAATAATAAACTGTTCAGAGTCCATTTTATGTTTGGTAAGGTCCTCAACCTCAACCTGACGAAAGGTACCTAAACCCACGTGCAGGGTAACTTCTGCAAAATCAACGCCTTTAAGTTCAAGGCGTTTCATCAGTTCGCGGCTAAAGTGCAGCCCGGCCGTTGGGGCGGCAACAGCACCTTCATGTTTTGCAAATATGGTTTGGTAACGCTCTTTATCTTCTTCAGTAGCTTTACGCTTTATATATTTAGGCAATGGTGTTTCGCCTAATATCTCTACGTTACGGCGAAACTCTTCGTCGGTACCGTCAAACAAAAAGCGTATGGTACGACCACGCGAAGTGGTATTATCAACAACTTCGGCTATCAATAGGTCGTCATCACCAAAATATAGTTTATTACCTACCCTTATTTTACGCGCTGGGTCAACCAAAACGTCCCATAAACGTAGTTCCTTGTTCAGTTCTCTCAATAAAAATACTTCAATAGTGGCACCGGTTTTTTCCTTATTGCCATACATCCGCGCAGGGAATACTTTGGTATTGTTCAAGATCATTACATCCTGATCGTCAAAATAATCCAGTACATCTTTAAAAACTTTATGTTCAATTTTTCCCGAATCGCGGTGTAAAACCATTAAACGCGATTCGTCGCGTATTTCGGATGGGGAATGTGCAATTAATGACTCGGGTAAATTGAATTTGAATTGAGATAATTTCATGTTATTCTATATGAATTTTCAGGGCGCAAATGTACAAATATATTTATTGTTTGCGCCTATTATATTATTTGACTAAGCTGATACATTTAATGTTCAATGATTTACTTAAACTAAAAAATAGTGTAACTTAACGCCATGCGAGGTGTCTAAATTATAACAATGTTTTAATAAATAAGTTTACCATCCGTTAAAATCTATAAAAAATCCGGTTAAATTAACCATATATGATATTTTTAAAACTATTCAGAGAGAGCTTTTTGTTTGCTTACGATGCTTTAAGGCAAAATAAACTGCGAACCATGCTTTCCTTATTAGGCGTTACCATTGGCATTTTTACGATTATAGCGGTATTTTCGGCTGTTGATACCCTGCGCGATAACTTGCAAAAAAGCGTAAATAAGCTGGGCAATAACAGCGTTTATATTGAAAAGTGGCCATGGGTAGCCGACGATGGTTTCCCTTGGTGGAAATATATGCAGCGCCCTGTACCTAATTTGCGCGACTTTCGCGAACTGCAGCGCCGCAGTCAAACCGCGCAGGCCCTTACTTACGAGATCAGTATTGATAACCGAACCATAAAATATAAGAGCAATACCGTTGATGGCGCACAAATTAGTGCCGTTACTCAGGATCATGATAAAACCTGGAACTTTGATTTTGCGGGTGGCAGGTATTTTACTGATATTGAATCGCGAACAGGTGCGCCGGTAGCCATTATTGGCAATGATATTGCAGATAACTTGTTCCCCAATAGCGATCCTGTTGGCAAGCAAATAAAAGTAATGGGTAAATATGTAACCATTATTGGTGCATTTGCCAAAGAGGGACAAGATATGCTGGGCATATCTAATGATAAACAGGTATTGGTGCCGTTAAACTTTGCCCGCAGCGTTGTTGATGTGCAAAATCAAAAATACAGCCCCTCTATTGTAGTTAGGGGTAAAGACGGCATCCCTGTTGATGAAGTAGAGGGCGAATTGAGGGGTATTATGCGTTCCATACGCAGTTTAAGCCCAGGTCAGGATGATAGTTTTTCGCTTAACAAGATCACGATGTTATCCAATCAATTGGATATTTTATTTAAAGTGGTGAATATCGCAGGTTTTATTATTGGCATGTTCTCTATTTTGGTAGGTGGCTTTGGTATTGCTAATATTATGTTTGTATCGGTAAAAGAGCGTACCAATATTATAGGTATTCAAAAATCATTAGGAGCCAAAAACTACTTCATATTGTTACAGTTTTTAATTGAATCTATTATACTTTGCCTGCTTGGCGGCTTAATAGGTTTGCTTACCGTATATGGCGGCACCTTTGTAGTTAAGTGGGTTGCCGATATAAGCATTGTGCTTTACCTTAAAAATATAATTATAGGCATTGGCACATCAGTATTAATTGGCATCATTTCGGGTATAATACCGGCTTATTCCGCATCCCGGCTTGACCCTGTTGAAGCTATCAGGTCTAATTAGCGGGCAGTTAGCAGTAGATAGGTAAGAAACTACCCACGGTTAATTGCCCGCTGCAAACTGCCTACTGACCACTATCCATTCACCTTGTAGAATTTTGATATTTTTTCAAAAAACATAGCTGGTACAAAAGGCTTTGTTAAATAATCGCTCATGCCGGTAGCCAGGGCCTTGTTATAGGTTTCGGGCATGGCATCAGCAGTAAGCGCTATAATAGGTAAATCGGGGTGGGTTTGTTTAATTATCTTAGTAGCCTCAAAACCATCCATTACCGGCATCTGCAGGTCCATAATTACTACATCGTATAGCTTTGAGTTTACCATATTCACAGCTATCTGCCCATCAAGCGCTTCGTCAACATTGGCTTGCCATTTCTTTAAAAACTTGGTAGCTATAAACAAGTTCATTTTATTATCATCAACAATAAGTATGTTCATGCCGTATAAATTAAGCATGGCAGTATCTTTTGCCGGCGGCAATAAATCGCTCTCCTGCGGTAGCATATATGATATTGCAAAAGTAAACCGGGTGCCTTTATCCAATTCGCTATAAACATCAATATTGCTTTTATGCAGCCCTATAAGTCGTTTGGTAATAGCCAGACCCAAACCCGTGCCGCCGGTGTTACTATTTATAAATTGTGTTTCCTGCATAAAAGGATCGAATATCATATTCAGGTTTTTCTCGGCTATACCTATCCCAGTATCAGCTATGGTAAACTTAATAGTAACCTGAGTGGTATCGTACGATTCCATATCCATGCGGAAAGTTATGGTGCCCTTATGCGTAAATTTTACCGCATTGCCTATCAGGTTATTTAATATCTGGCTTAAACGCATTTGGTCGCCTAAAATAAATTCAGGTACACGCTCATCAATAATAAGCGTTATCTCCAACTGTTTTTCTATAGCTTTTGGGGTAAATGATTTTCTTATTTTTTGCGCCAAATGATGCACGTTAAACAATATGTCATTTAACTCTAGTTTGCCCGCTTCAATTTTATTGTAATCTAAAATATCATTAATAATACCCAACAGGTTCTCGCCCGAAAATTTAAGAATGTTTAAATATTCCTGCTGCTCGGGCTTAGGGTCCTCGCTTAACAATAAATTGGTAGTGCCAATAACCGCATTCATTGGTGTGCGTATTTCATGGCTCATTATCGACAAAAACTCCGATTTGAATTCTGAGGCTTTTTCGGCCATTTCTTTGGCGTATATCAATGCCTCGGTAGCTTTTTGCTGGTCAGTAACGTCTTCGCCAATACTGGTGGTTTCTTTTATTAATCCATATTCGTCATAACTAACCGTATTTTGCCAGCTTATAATACGCTGTTCGCCATTGTTGCAAATAACAGCATTAGTAAATTGCGGTTTAAGTGAATTATCAGAAAACCAATTAATAATTACCTGTCTTGAATCTTCGGGTATAAAGTCTATCCATTTTTTACCTACAATATAGCTTTGGTCATACCCTAGCAAATTGGCAAGGTAGGGGTTGCAAAAAGTAACTACGCCTTGTTGGTCTAACGATAAGGCAGCCAATTTTATGGTTTCTAATACCAGTTTATATTTACTTTCAGACCGCTTGAAATCAATTTCGGCTTGCTTGCGGTCGGTAATATCTTGTAAAGTGCCTACAATTTTGCGTAATGTGCCGTCTTCGCGCGTAATAATCTTGCCAACAATAATACTTAGGTATTTTATTTTACCATCAGCAGTAACAATGCGGAATACACAGGTATAATTGCTTACGGTGTTTACACTTTTTAAAAAGTGTTGCAGTATAAATTTATCATGCTTGTGAGTGTGTTTTAAAAGCAGTTTTATAACGCCGAATTCGCCGGCCACGTGCTGGTCAATCTTCGCTATATGGGCTATCTCGTCAGACCATTTAACTATTTTTAACGAAGTATCCCAGTTCCAATTACCAATTTTGGCAATAGTTTGGGCCTCTATTAATTCCGTACGACCTATTTTTACTGCCTTTTCTGCCAGCTTGGTTTCGGTAATGTCTTGTATAATGCCATGTATGCGAGAAACCTTGCCGTCATTATCAGTTATTAACTCGCCGGTTATGATCTTTATGTATTTTAAACTGCCGTCGGGGGTAATTAAACGGTGTTCGTGTTGTTTAATAACTGTAGTGGTGATAATCGCAAAATATTGATCATAACCTGCACGGTCATCAGGATGTATCAGGCTGTAGTAAAACTCGGCTTTTTTTGTACCGGAAGGTAGCTTGTCGATCCCTAAAATTGGAAACAAACTGGCTGACCAATAGCTTTCGTCTGTTTTAAAATCATACCACCAGTTACCGGTTTTAGTAATACGCTGCGCTTCAATTAATAGTAGTTCATTTTGTTTTAAAGCGTCGGCATATTTTTTTTGTTCGGATATATCAGTTATCGAAGCAGATATAAGCGACAAATAATTACCATCGCGATCAAAAACCGGGGTAAACTTGGCTATATACCATTTACCGGTGCCGAAATCAGATTGATATTCAACGGAAGTAGGCTTATGGTGGTTAATTACATAATCAATCGCATT
>NZ_JBDTJZ010000010.1:0-3134 GCF_039935595.1 Mucilaginibacter sp.
CTCAATTTTGGCTATCGGGGTAATGTTAGGTAAGGTAGTGGTTCCGTCGCCGGTTGTTGATGCGAAAGCGCTGGTGCTTAATGTTAATGTTGCAGCTGCGATAAGGGTTAATATTGTAGTTTTCATAGCTTTAATATTTTATGTTTTGTTTATGTCTTGTTGTTATTTACACCCTTATGACTACGTGAATTACAATTTGTTAAACCCAATATGAGTGTAATAGACACACACACTGTACATCACTACAAACACTGAAATTTTATAGACCAACCGGAAAGAGATTTTTTTAACAAACAGGAAAAGTTATGGCAAAGAGAGATGGGGAGAATTATAAATAATACTTATCGCCGTTAAATTTAAGTTTTCCTGCATCAAGTAATAAGCGTATGGTAGCTATCTTTTCTTTTTCGTCACCGCTTTTAAGGGAGGTTACCAGAGCATCAATATCCATAGGCGTCGAGCTTAATAACTGCACCAGCTCATTGGTGATATTGTCACCAATTTCGGCAGCGTTTTTTTGCCGTTTTTCTTCCAGGCATACGTCGCAAATACCGCACTTATGTGCACCGGGCTCATCAAAATAAGCCAGCAGCATTTGGCTGCGGCATTTTTTATGCAGTGAGTAAGCAAACACCGCTTCCATTTTTTTTAGGTAAGTGGCTTTGCGCTCTTCAATATATGCCTTATTAATATATAGGTTATTATTATGTTGTCGGGGCTTTAAGTACGTAACCTGTGGCTTATCGTTTTGGGGCAAATAGCTTAATATATTATAGTCCTGTAACTGCTTTAAGCCTTCAATTACCTGCTGCACGTTCATGTTGGTACGCCGGGCAAGGTCAAACTCGCGCAGGCGCACATAGTTTTCAAATGCACCTCCGTATGACCGTAAAAGCGTTTTAATAAACCTGTCCCAACCCTGGTTCTGTATCTGAAAATTATATAACTCCTCGTTCATCACCTCAAACCTGAAACGGGATGGCAGGAACACGCTTTCGTTAAAAGACAGGTATTCGTCTTGTTCTAAAAATTTGAGCGCGTTAAGTGTTTTTATGGGGTCGAGTTTAAAGCGCGAACAAAAATCACTTATATCCAGATCAAAGTTTAAACCTTCGCCTGCACCATATGCCAACTGATAATAATTAGCCAGATGATGATACACCAGTTTGATCTCATCCACCGAAGGAAAATTAAGCACAAACAGCTTTTCCTGCTTTAACCTGTCGGGATGGTTATATAATAAAACAGCATAAGCCTTATGTTCATCGCGCCCGGCGCGGCCCGCCTCCTGGTAATAGGCCTCCAGGCTTTCGGGCATGTCTTTATGTATCACAAAGCGCACATCAGGTTTATCAATACCCATACCAAAGGCATTGGTAGCCACAATAATTCGGATCTTGTTATTCTTCCAGCTTTCCTGTCTTTTGGCCCGTTCGTCGGGACTTAAGCCTGCATGGTAGTAATCGGCTTTTATTTGATTGTCGGTATAAAACCGTGCTATTTCGGCACAATCCTTCCTGCTTCGCACGTATACAATTCCGCTACCTTTTACACCATGCGCAATATCCAGCATCTTTTTATATTTACTTTCGGTATGCTGTACCACATAGCTTATGTTTTTACGCTCAAAACTTTTTTGAAAAACAAGCTGATTTTTAAACAGCAGCTTCTCCTGTATATCTTCCCTCACCTCGGCAGTGGCGGTAGCGGTGAGTGCCAACACAGGTACGTTAGGGTGTAATTCGCGCAAATCAGCCACATGCAGGTACGATGGCCTGAAATCATAGCCCCATTGCGATATACAGTGCGCCTCATCAACCGCAATTAAGTTTACGTTCATGTACTTAATGCGCTCCCGCACCAATTCGGACAGTAAACGCTCGGGCGACAGGTACAGAAATTTTACAGGCCCGTATATACAGTTATCCAATGCAATATCAACCTCGCGCTTGCCCATGCCTGATACAATGGCAATCGCATCAATACCTTTCGCTTTCAGGTTTTCTACCTGGTCTTTCATTAAGGCTATCAATGGCGATATTACAATACATATACCGTCCTTAGCCAAAGCAGGTATCTGGAAACATACCGATTTACCACCACCTGTGGGTAACAGCGCCAATGTATCATGACCTAACAATACAGACTGTATAATATCCTCCTGCATGGGGCGGAAGGTATCATGGTTCCAGTATTGTTTTAATATTTCCTGTATAGTCATGCGTTAGGGTAATTTCAAAACTATTAAAATGTATCTATAGTTTTATCAAGGCACAAAAAAACCGCCCCATAAAGTGAAGCGGTTTTCTAATATGATTAAAGCTATTACCTTTTTTCTAACTCTACATAATCCTTATTAACATCACCTACATAAATTTGACGCGGGCGACCAATAGGCTCTTTGTTTTCTTTCATCTCTTTCCATTGGGCAATCCATCCCGGTAAGCGACCCAGCGCAAATAGCACGGTGAACATATCCGTAGGGAAACCTAAAGCACGATAGATGATACCTGAGTAAAAATCAACGTTAGGATATAATTTACGCTCCACAAAATACGGGTCTTTTAAGGCCACTTCTTCTAAACGCTTGGCAATCTCTAATACCTCATCATCAATGCCCAGTTTCTCTAAAATATCATCACATGCTTTTTTGATGATTTTTGCACGAGGGTCAAAGTTTTTATACACACGGTGACCAAAGCCCATTAAACGGAACGGATCGTTTTTATCTTTTGCTTTATTTATCCATTTATCGGTATCGCCGCCATCCTCTTTAATTTGCTCCAGCATTTCAATAACTGCCTGGTTAGCTCCGCCATGTAGCGGCCCCCATAAGGCAGAAATACCTGCTGATACTGAAGCATAAATATTTGACTCGGACGAACCTACTATACGTACAGTTGATGTTGAACAATTCTGCTCGTGATCAGCATGTAGTATCAGTAAAGTATTCATGGCATTCACTACAACCGGATCTATTTGTATCTGCTCGGTGCGCTGACCAAAAGTCATATTTAAAAAATTGGTAACATAGTCGTACTTATTTTGAGGATAAATAACCGGATGTCCCAATGATTTTTTGTATATCCAGGATACTATGGTGGTCATCTTAGCCAGCATTTTTATAATGCTTT
>NZ_JBDTJZ010000011.1:0-14184 GCF_039935595.1 Mucilaginibacter sp.
CATTTAATGAAATTTATATCCCTGATAACTTTACCCACACCAATTTTTTCAGCATCGCCCGTAAACCTGATGGTACATTGTTAGCCGGCAATTATTACGGCGAGGTGATTGAAGCAAAAAGAAGAAGGCTTATTGTAAATAAAAGTAGTAAAAAAGGTAATAATATCTTCAGGCTACGTAAGATACTACTGTCGCAAAATAAAACTTTCACTTTTTCAGATGCGGGTAATTATGTGAATTATTCCAGACAGATTATCGTTCCGGCGTTTGGTCTCTTTTACGGAAAAACAGCAATCAAATATAGTGACAGTATTATATTGGTGGGCAATGTTGGCTACATTGAAAAATTAAACACTATTACAGAAAAGGTTACCCTTTTACACACTGTTGTTAAAAGAGTAACCGCGCTGGCTAAAGCTGTTGACGGAATGGTTTATTATGGGTCGACTGATGGTTTATATAAATATAGTTATAAAAAAGATACGGCCTGGGCGTTAACCGGCAACGGTCCGTTGCTTAGCGAAAGGGTAATGGCCCTGAGCACTACTGCTGATGGCCTGGTATGGATAGCAACGGCCAATAACGGCATTGTAGTGTTAAACCATGATAAAGTAATAGGCCATATTACGGTTAATAACGGTATTATAAATAATTCAAGCCGAAGTATAACGGCTGGCGGACCGGGGCAAATTTGGTTAGGTACTGCTGAAGGAATAAATGTTATTAAATATAAATTGCGTAACAGTACATTAAGTTATACCGTCCAAAACTTGTCTGTCAACGATGGGTTAACGGATAATACTATCAATGAAATGCTTTACCAGGACGATTCTGTTTACGCGGCTACCGGCAATGGTATCTCCATAATACCCATCAATATTTCCATTCCGAAATTCAATATACCGGTACAACTCATACACCTTAACATTAATCAACGCGATACCATTTTAGCAGCAAACTATACACTTGGCTATAACCAGCAAAATATTCAGATGCGGTTTGCGGGAATTGAATTAGGGGGGCATTTAAAAAACTTTCAATACTCTATTGATAAAAATAAAAACTGGATAAATTTAAATGAAAGTACCCTCGCACTTCAATTGAGTGGCGGATACCATACGGTACAAGTTAGGGCGGTTGATGTAAACGGAAACGTGAGCAATAAGATATTGACCGTTAATTTTGATATAGCAACGCCTTTTTGGAAAGCGATATGGTTTTGGCTGATAGTAGCGTTGGTGGCCCAGGCCGGTACCATCTATTTTGTAAACCGTCGCCAAAAGAAAAGAAAAGAAATAAGGCTGGCAAAAGAAATTGAAAATGTGCAAACCGCGGCCCTTGAGCAGCAGGCTTTTACTTCGTTAATGAACCCTCATTTCATGTTCAATGCCCTTAACAGCATCCAGCATTATATGAATATGCGGGACAGGCAGAACACCAACCGTTATTTGAGTGATTTCGCGTCGCTTATCCGTAAAAATTTTGAAGCGGCACAACAATCATTTATACCACTTGAACAGGAAATAGAAAACATAAAAATATACCTGCGCTTAGAGCAAATGCGTTTTAACGACCGCTTTGCCTACCAAATAATAGCTAACGAAAAATTGGATACGGACGAATGGATGGTGCCTACAATGATATTGCAACCTTTGCTGGAAAACGCCCTTCTGCATGGTATCATGCCATCGGCTATAGATGGAAAAATAATTATCGATCTGAAAGAAAAGGATGACGGTTTGCAAATAATTATTACCGACAATGGTATTGGCGTGGCCAATAGTATGGCCCTTAAAGAAGCAACAGGCGCGCACAAAAGTCGTGGTATGGAACTAATAAAAAAACGTATTGCGGCACTAAGCCGGTTTGGTCCACAGGCCATTACTATTTTAATATCTCCCGCGTTTGTAAGCGAAAAGAACCCCGGCAATAAAATCATTCTCTTTGTTCCGCACGAACTTCACAATGCCTGGGTACAAGCCCGGCAATAATAACCACTTTACCGCACACTCATTTATACTGCCCTTACAATCAGTCATTTCGCATATTGGAACAGGCGGGGTTGCCCACTTATTTAATAGCAATTAACTTAACAAAAGCTAAAACCATTATTCATGATTTTTTCCTGGCAAAAGGGGAATAATATATTCGCAATGAAAAAATTTCTTACGATTGTACTTATTGCATTAACCGCACGGGTATTCGCCCAAAACAACCTTATAACGGGTATCAATATTACCTTACCCTCAAATCCTGATGCCAATACCGCAAATTGGATTAACGGAAATTCGTTGTTATTGATCTCCGCTTCTACCCATGTGGTTAACGGGCGTGTGGATCTCTCTGTAGAGGCAAGTACGTTATTGGTGACCATTAAAAAGGATGGCACCAAAGTATGCGGTACCTATACCAGTAATACGGCTCCATCAGCAAGTTTCAATACGATAACAAAGGTATGGAGCGGTAATGGCGCTACAACTTTTTTAGGACAATCCTGCACACTTTCTCCCGGTAATTATGAATTAAGTGTACAATTTTTTAGCTATAACCATTCAACGAGTAAAATGGCTGCCGTAAGTGATGAGAAAACAAAACCTTTTACCATTGTAAACACCACCCAGGCTTACCAGCCGCCGCAAACCTTACAGCCCGTAAACGCGGCATTGTTTACCACTGCCACCATCACTCAACCCATCACATTCAGGTGGACACCGGTTATTCCCGCACCGCAGGGTGTGGTAACCTACCGGCTAAAGATATGGCAATTATTACTTGGGCAAACCGCCACCCAGGCAAAAACGTTGAATACACCACTGGTTAACAAAGACGTTACTGGTGTTACGCAAACTGTTGTTACCAGCCTGATATCGGGGCCACCCCAGCCGCCTTATATAGCTGATTTTGTGTGGACGGTGCAGGCGCTGAATGCCCAGGGGCAGCCCATAGGCAGTAACACCGGTACAAGCAACATGAATGAATTTAGTGTACCTACAGGTACAATAGCGGGGTTGGGATGTGCAACCGTATCAACAAAAGTGTTTAATACGGGGGATGAGATAGGCCTGTCGAATGGTTATAAAGTAAAACTTACCGCCGTACCTACAGGCACCAACACCGCATTAACAGGTACCGGCACCGTTTCTGTAAAATGGCTGGGCCTGCTTAATGTTAAATTTAAGGATATCAAGATCAATGGCGATAATAATTTATGCGAGGGCGCTGTATACACCGATACCGACCCTAATCAGCATTACCCCACCCAATGGGCGGTTGATATATTAAATGACAACAGCGCAGGCTCATGGACAATTAACAGCATAAAACAAATAAGCGGTGAGGTAAAAACAAATAAGCTATTAAAACCGCTGGTGCCGGCAACAAACCAGGTAAATGCTACTTTGGCAGCTCACCCGGTTAACATGCCGCTGGGCTACTTTAAAGGCGGTGATACTACTACTGCTATAGGCATTACCGAAATGATATTCAGGCCGGACTATGCCGAGTTTGAAGCCATAGCCTCATACAATACAAAAGGCTTATTTAAAACCGGCGGTTTTACCGGAACAGATGCCATAGCCCTGAGCGGCAGAGGTATTAAATTTACTGATGCCGGACTGAGCGGCATTACAGGTTCTATCAAGCTTATACAGCCGCTAACTTTTACCTACGCTAACGCCGGTACCGAAAATTTAAAACTCACTTTTAATATAGAAAGCGCCGGGCATATAGGCAATGGCATTGTATTTAGCCCGGCAGCCAACACGTTTTGGATGTATAACCTTGATGTCAACGCGCAATTGCCCAAAGAATGGCTGGTACCAGTTGATAAGACCAAAACCAATGTGGATATGAACTTTCAGCTATCCATAGCGCAGTTTGATGATTTTATATTACAGGGAACCTTACCGGCCTGTATTATACCACATACCAATGGCGTTGGGCTGGAATCAGGGTTGATAGTTTACGACCATTCATCCATAAGCAATGCAAGCGGAATGGTTTTTCCCGCTGGATATGGCGGTAATACCAATACGTTTTTTACCGGGTTTTATCTCAAGAACTTTAAATTCACCCTGCCCGACCAGCTAAGAAGCTATGCGGATACCACTAAAGCGGTACAGGTAACAGCCGAGAATTTAATCATAGACCAATACGGAATAAGTGGCAAGGTTAATGCTTACAATATATTAAATTACCCCAAAGCTAACATAGGCAACCTGGGTGCCAGTATTGATACGGTTAATATAAGCCTGGCCAACAGTGTATTAACCCAGGCATCCATGTCGGGCAAAATTACCTTGCCGCTAAGTTCTTCGGACAATGCAACCCGTGGCATAAATTATTCGGCTTTATTTGTACCCTCCAATTCCGCGACGGGAAACGCGTCGTCTTTAACGTTCGCGCTGCACCCCAACCTGGATATTACCTCCAAATTTCTGGGGGACGGAAAGATACAGATCAATCAGACCTCTTCACTGAACCTCATCTTGTCAAAATCAAGCGCCAATGTGAGGAATATTCAATTAAGCATTGACCTGAACGGGAAACTATATTACCCAACCGGTAAGATCATTGACCCCGGCAGTACTATACCGCTTGACCTCGACTTGTCGTGCGATTTTGAGCATCTGGGTATGACCTATAACAAAAATGCTCAGGAAAGTTTTACATTCGATTCTGGACATTGGTCGTTTGCGAGCCCTCAGAAAAAATTATCGGGTTTTGCGTTTACGATCACTAATGTAAAGCCTAAAATTGAGGTTATTAACCAGACAACCGAAAAGCAATATCTGTTTAAAGGCGGGGTTGAGCTGGATGCCAAGATAAATATCGGCAGCGAAAACTCCAACATCAGCATAAGCGGCGATACTAAGATCGCGTTAACAGGGGCTATTGAATCTTCAAAATATACGCCGCCTGCCACCTCTGCTACCGGGTCAACAAATTCTATAACTAACTTAAATGTACTCACCGCGCAATCACAACTTGCTACCAGTGGTATCCAGCCATCAACTGCCACTATAAGCAGCGCCAGGGCCGATTATGGTTTTTTAACCCAGTTAAAACCGATTTACCTGGGGGTAGAGGTTGACAGCATTAATATAGAATCGCACATGCCAGCGGTATATATTAAAGGTAGTGTTAATTTCTACAAGCACGACCCTGTTTACGGGAACGGATTTAAAGGAGACCTGACCGCGAAATTTACCACGCTTGAACTGGCCATACAGGCAGGAGCCATATTTGGCAACACCAAATATGTCCCGGCAAATAATGGCATAGGTTTTAAATACTGGATGATACAGGCACAGGTTAACCTGCCGCCGCCGGGTATCGTGTTTTTACCTGGTGTGGCGTTCAGGGGCTTTGGGGCAGGCGTTTACAGCCGTATGCACATGACAGTGCCGACCGTGTTTAATCCTACCCAGGCAGCCGCGAGCACATTTGGTGGCGCTATTTTTACGCCCGATATGAATGTAAGCATGGGTTTTAAAGCAAAAGCCATTATAGCCACCACACCGAAAGAAGAAACATTTAACGGCAGCGTAGCACTTTCGGCGCAGTTTAATACCAGCGGCGGCATGGATTTTATTCAGTTTGATGGGATATTTAATTGCGGGGCAAAAATTGGCGAGGAAGTTAAAGCATTTGCCAATGGAACCGTAACCGTTAAATATGATTTTCCTCATAAATTATTTGACATGGGGGCCGGATTGAACTTGAATAACGACGTAATAAAAACCGTGAACCCCATTTATGCGCATTTTTATATTGATGGTTTAAAAAACGAGTGGGCATTTACCTGCGGGATACCAGATAGTTTAAACACAGTAAGATTGTTTAACACCGTTAATGTGAACGAATATTTAATGTTTGGAAATAAAATTCCAATACCTAATGGATTTATGCCGACTACTTTGGCAGGATTACAGAATGCGGGCATTACTAGTCCGTTTGGCCAATCTGCTGTCAGTAGCGAAACAAAAACAGCAAAAGGGTTTGCTTTAGGGGTTGGCTTAAATTTTAGTGGTTCGGGGCATGAGGACGCGTTTTCGATTTCATGTATAGGCGGCAGTTCTTTAACCGCGGGGGCTAAATGGAACTATAACGTAGGCGGCGAATTTGACGCTTCGCTATTGCAATATGATGCAACCCTTTGCCCCGGATTGGGCCACACCGGTTGGCGGATGAAAACACAGGTTGCATTTTATGCAAGTGTTGATGTTAAAGCCTATTACAAGCGATGTAACGGCAAATCAGGGGAGATTGATCTGCTCTCATTTAATGGCGGCGGCTATGCCGGAGCTGAATTCCCTAACCCGTTTTATGCTGAAGGTGCAATAGCGGTAAAAGATGCAAGTATACTTAACGGCCTGATAAAATTTAGCTATCATACTTCTTTTAAAATTGGAGAACCATGTGACGGAGGGCCAGTTGCGGGTACTAATAGCACCGTTTATACACAGCAAAACGAAGCGGACAGCTTAAGTTATTCATTAATTAGAAACATTATCACACCCGGCGGCACTAGCGAGATAGCACGGACCACTAATTTCAGCGTGCTATTAAATTATCCTGCCAACGAGCCATTTGATTTGCAGGAGCAGCAGGCATCAGGGCAAATAAAGGTTAGGACTTTCAGGGCAGTATATACGGCAACTTTAACGAAAGACTCTATTAGTAACGTCGCCCAGTTGGACCCTAATGCTGCCGTACATAATGGCGCCTATTTAGTTAACGATACTGGCAATACCATACCCGCAACTACCAGCCCTGCGTTGCAAAGTAACGGCGCCGTCCTGCATGCCGGGTCGTTTCATCAAACAACCGGCAATGCTGCTAACCATGCAACCCAGCACAATAATAATGCTACAGTGGCTTCATTGGGCGTTAACCACGTTGCCACTCTATTTATATCAAACGATGTCGACCTGACTGATGGCGGTTATGATGCGCTGGGCGCAAAACTTTATGAACAGGCAGCTCTAACAGGCATCGGCACCCTTCACCCCGCCGCTAATGCCCTTAAAGCAAACACAAGTTATAAATTTGCGATAACAGGGGCATAGCAGGAAAAAGTAAACAACGTTTGGCAGGCAGTAAACCATAAAAACACCACCAATCCTGTGAGACAGGTTAAGAGCATGTATTTTAAGACGAATACCGCGGTATTAGCGGGGACAACAACAAGCATCAGATGAGGCGTTTAAAATTTAATGGATAGTAATAATGAAAACAATACTTTTTATACTTCAACTATCAATTGTTGGTGCCACTTGTTTCGCACAGACAGGAAGCGGCCCCAATATTACTATAGCAATAACGGGGCGCGGCTATTCCGACCATATTGTTTTACGATATGCCCCGGCTACGCCCATATTGTTCAACAAAGCAAACATAGTTGGTTATGTAGTAGAAAAAGCCGTTTATAAAGACGGCATTCCGTTTAATGCATTAGTTTACACCCCTCTTAAAGGATCTCCTTTTAAACGATGGAGTGATGAACAATGGGATAAGGCTCTTGAAAACACCGACCCGAGAGATAGTACAAATACCAATTTAGTAGGACTTGCAGCTACTTTTTCGGACCCTGGCGGCGTTGCGGGCTCTGATGATATTTTAAAGGATGGGCTAAAATCTTTAAAAGATCAGAAAGATAAGGCTGATATGCGTTTCGGGTTTGCCTTGATAGCAGCCAACAGAAATAAAACTGCCGCTAGTGGCCTGGCGCTAAGCGTAACAGATAATGATGTCGTTCAGGGGCAAACCTATGTGTACCGTGTTCACATTAACCAGCCGCTTCAGGATGCAGGGAAAGAGACAGCGTTTGCTAAAGTAAAGTGCGCGAATTTTAATGAAAAATACCTTAGAAATGATAAAGCCATAAAATTAAACGAAGGGGATGGAAAAATTTCCTTTTCATTCCCCTCATCCAGGGAATATTATGCATTTACTGTTCAACGTTCGGACGATAACGGAGCCACTTATATAAGACTGTCAAAATTGCCAAAATTAAATTCCGCGTCGAATGGGGATAATAAAATGGGGTTTTCGTACAGTGATACGGGTCTTGTTAATTATAAAAAATATTTTTATAGAGTATTCGTTTCTACCCCTTATGCTGATGAACTACCGTTAGCTGAGTTTACTGGCATACCCAAAGATAAAACACCACCGCTTACGCCATTTTTACGGTCAGCCGATAATATTAGCCCCAAACAAGTTAAATTAACATGGGAAATGAACGGTGAAAAGGGCGGCGATTTAAAAGGCTTTTACGTAAAGCGAAGTAATAAAGAAGACGGTAAATACAATTTGATCTCGAAAGAAATTTTACCTGCAACAGCAAGAAACTATATTGATGGTGGTTTTGATACAGAAGGCAATAATTACTATGTAGTTGAAGCTATTGATACCGCGGGGAACGTTAGTAGTTCGTTCCCTGCTTATGTAACTTTAATTGATAGCATCCCGCCCGCTGTGCCGGTTATTGCTTTAGCAAGAATTGATACCGCGGGTAAAATTCTGATCAAAGTAAAACCTAATGTCGAAAAGGACTTTATTGGTTACCAGCTACTAAAAGCAAATGCTGCCGACCATGAATTTTCGGTAGTAACAGAAACATTTAGGGACAGCCTTGGACGCGCTACATTTACGCTAAAGGATTCGACAACGTTAAATACCTTAACAAAACATATTTACTACAAAGTAATAGCCTTTGATTCGCACTACAACCAATCCATGCCATCAAAGATTATTGAACTTAAAAAACGGGATACCATACCACCTGTAAGCCCGCTGATCACCAATTTCGCCGTTACGGATACCACCGTGGTCCTTGATTTTGCGAACTCGCCCAGCGAGGACGCCGTAAGCAATATCCTGCTAAAAAGAGAAGCAGGAAAAGCAAAATACGACACTGTTTTTATCAACAAAAATATCGGGGTAACCCGTTTTATCGATAAAAAAATTATTGGCGGCAAAGAATATGAATATGCTATGATAGCTAAAGATGACGGCGGCTTATTATCAAAAGCAATTAAAAGCATCATTATAAAAACGTTGCTTAACAACAGGATACCTGCGCCAACTATTCAAGGCGCTTATGACGGTAACATAAAGAAGATATCGCTTTCAATTTTAGTGGATGATAAGCTGAAAAATAAGAAGCTTAAGGTTGAGATATATAAAAGGCCAAATACTACATCGGCATGGATAGCCTATAAAATAATTGATTTTGAAAAGGGGAAGCCCTTTTTAGATGATGTAGAAAGCGGCCAGCAAAACACATACTATACCGTGCGGCTGGTTGATGAAAATAAAAACAATTCAAATTTTAGCAATGAGTTGGAAGTAAATTCTAAATAAAGCAAATATTAAACATAGCCACATAATCGTATTTGATCAGTAAAAATGAATCGTATTACAGCGATATCCGTAGTTGTGCTTTTGTTTCTTGCGTTTAACGCAAGGGCACAAGATAGTACGAAGAAAAAAAAGGTTACACTTACTGGCGATATGGGTGTTTGGTATGAAGGCTATGGGTTGGATAAAGCGCCGGAACAGTCGACCCCAAATTTTTATCAGCCTCGTAAGCCGTGGAACTCGCTTCGTTATTCGTTTAACCCTAACATCACTTATGGTAAATGGAGTATTCCGTTCAATTTTAATTTCAGCGCACTGCAAAACAATTTTATTACTCCGGTTACATCAGGCAAACAAAGCGTATGGCAGTTTTTAACCAACCCGGCCAATAACTTTGGTATAAGCCCTAAAATTGGCACTACCGAAATATTGCTAGGTACGCAAAACCTTCATTACAGCGACTTGAGTACCGGCGACCTCAGTATTTTTGGTTATGGGGTTAACCTATCGCCCGGAAAGTTCAGGTTTAAATTGTTTAACGGCGTATCGCAAAGGCCCATTGATTATGTGGCGCCAACCCTGATACCACCCAATCCGGGCACTATTGGCGCTTACCAGCGCAACCAATGGATGGCGCAGCTTGGGCTGGAAAAAGAGGGAAAATACTTTGCGGGTTTTAACATTGTAAGGATGACCGATAAAATAAATTCGGTTACATCCGCGCCCTTACCACCTATTGATCCGCAGCAGAATGTAGTGATAAGCTTTTTAGCCAATGCCACCACGGGTGATGGCTGGAATTACCATATCGAGCTGGGACAAAGTTTCCATACCACCAACTTAAATACGCCGCTTTCCAACGTACCGGCCCTAGATATGAAGCCTTTTTTAAATTCGCATACCTCTACTAACAAGGATAATGCGGTAATGCTGGCTGTCGCTAAAAAGGGAAGCGATTGGGAAATAGGCACCAAATTTAATTATTACGGTGCCGGTTATTTTACTGCAGGCTACCCTTTTATGACCAATGACCGTATGGAATATCTGGCCAATACTCATTTTAACGCGTGGAAAAAGAAGATAAATGTGGTAGCGAGTATTGGTCAGCGTTTTGGTAATTTGAGCCTTATATCGGGGCCCAATATAACCAAACAGTTAATTGCCAATGCAAATGTGTTTACTCAGTTCAGCGATCATTTTAGCCTCAACGCCAGCTTTAACAACTTTGGCTTTAACTCGGCCGATATTTCGGGCTATAAAAGTGTAAGCAACGAGTTAAGCATTAACCCATCCTATACCTGGAATACCACCACCATGAGTAACCTTATAAGTGCCACCTATACCTGGAGCAAGTATGATGAAACTATTATTATACCGGCATCGGTAACAAATAATAATACCCAAACCGTTTTGCTGTTATATGTCCCAACAATTTTTAATGCTAAAATCAATCCTGATTTTAGCGTCATGTGGTTCCGCAATACGGCTCCGTCAATTAATCTTACCCTGTTGAATGCCTCCGCCGGCATTACATGGAAACCGGGTAAAAAAATAAGTTATAAAGGGCAATTGCAATATAATTTAAGTACAACCGCGCCATTTACTGCAAATAAAAATGGCTTACTTACAGGGGGCTATGACTGGGAAATATATAAAAAGCTTACATGGCAAATGTTAGTGACCATTAATTTATACAAATATGGCACCGAATTGCCGGGAGGTTCATTAACCCCGGTTTATCCCGGCGATCCGCGATATTTGGAGAGTAACATACGAACAGGCTTACAGTACAGGTTTTAATGAACAATACGAACATGAAACTACACCATATATTATTATCATTAGGAATGCTTCTCCTCGTTCAGGTATCGCAGGCGCAGATCAGCCTGAACTTGGCTTTAAATCCCAGGCCGCAGCCACGGCTGGCCGACTGGGGTAATCCTATTAATGGTGTGATGGTCATCTCTTTTATGCAGAGTACAATACAGATTGATCCAGCTATAAAAATAAAAACTACCCTGCTTGATCAAAATGGCGGCACTATCGGTATATCCAATATTAACGCGGCAAGGGTATATATGTTAAAACAGGGCGTAAATCAATTCAGTATAGCCGACGCGCTGCAACTGCAAAATTTAATACTATACGGAAGCGCAAGAACACTACTGCAACGTACCGGACGCTTAGCTGCCGGCCAATATCAGTTAATGGTTGAAATAACCAATACTGCCGGCGATGTGGTGAGGACAAATCAAAGCAAACCGTTTTTTGTAACATCATACCAATTGCCTGTTTTAATGCAGCCTGCCAACGGAACAGCATTGGATGCCCATATAGCACAAAGCGTGATCGTTTTTAGGTGGACGCCATTAATACCCGGCTACCAGGAGCTTCCCACTTACCGGATACAGGTATTTGAAATTTTGCCGGGACAAACGCCTATGCAGGCTTTTAGAGGCAACCGCCCTGTACTGGATGACGAAGCTATAAAAGGAGCTACGCAATTGGTATGGCGGCCAAGCCTGCCCATGATTGACTCTACCGCAAACCGGCAGTTTATATGGACGGTACAAACCCTGGATATGAATGGAATACCGATACCAACCGAGGATATGAATGTACAGGGAAGAAGCGAACCGGCCATTTTCAATATCGTGAACCATATAGGCGCAATAGACACACACAAAAAGAATGAGAGTATAATAAAGCAATGATGAAACGCGCAATTTATATAATCTTCATGAGCTGTTTTACTTTGCAGTTGTTTGCCCAGGTTGATACGGGCAAGAAACCGTCTACACTGGTTTTTCATGTTTTTTATGATGATTTTAAAACAGCGCACCTGATACATACCACTTCGCTGATACATGTACTAAGCGATAACCTTTGGAGCAATATTAGCGATGCGCAAATGGGTTTTGGCGTTAATTATCTCAGGGGGATTAAATCCAAAATTGACTTCATTGCAACCGTTGACGGCAGTTATACCGACTACCTGTTTAAAAGCGATACCTATAACGGCACCAGCGAATTTTTATTGGATGCTAATGCGGGATTTAACTTCAAACTGCTTACCGATGATCATCCGGTTGTACCCTATCTTTCAGGCGGCGCGGGCATCTCTGCCTATAAAGGAAAAATGGGTTTCTATGTTCCGGTGGGTGCCGGGCTGCAATTCAATTTGTTTAAGGAAGCCCTCGTTTTTGCCAATATGCAATACAAGCGCGGGCTGACTTCGTTTGTAACTAATTATATCCAATACAGCATAGGTGTAGGCGTGAGCATGGATAAGAAGAAAAAAGCTGCCCCATCTATGGCTATTGTTATCCCCGAAAAACAAGTAAAAGCAGCAGAACCAGTGGTGGTTGCACAAGAAATAAAAACACCCATTAAAAACTTGGTGATAAAGGTAACCGATGAACTGACCGGATTGCCATTGTCGGGAGTTGAAGTATCTGTTACCGGCTCTGGCGGTAAAGCAAGCGCTGTTTCTGGTCCGGACGGTAAGGTCGCTTTTAGCAATATACTTGCAGCTAATTATAGCATAAGCGGACTGCTTCACAGTATTAATACGAAAGTACAGAAGCTTTCAAAAAGCGATTTTGACGTTCAGGGAACGGACATTAATATAAACATCTCTCATAACGACCCGCGCTTCACCTTGTCGGGGCGTGTAAGCAATAAAAATACAGGTAACCCCGAAAGCGGTGTAACTGTTAATCTTGTTAATACCACTCAAAATACCTCTGTCGACATGCAGGATGGGCTCGCTGACGGTACTTTCAACCTGCAATTAGACGGGGGCAGCGATTTCACTGTTTCGGGCAAAAAGGCCAGTTATATTTCAAACATTGAAAAAATAAGCACCAAAGGGCTTACCCGCAGTAAAACCCTGTATGTAAATTTAGAATTAGCAATTGAACAGGCTCTTCCGGATAAAGCTATCAGACTATCAAACATATACTATGATATTGGAAGCACTAAAATAAGGGCCAGCGCCTCATCAGATCTTGAGAAACTGGTGAAGTTTTTAAATGATAACCCGGGCCTAAAGATCGAAATTGCATCGCATACGGACAGTCGTGGAAGTAAGGCTGCAAACTTAAAACTTAGCCAGGCCAGGGCACAGGAGGTGGTTAACTACCTGCAAAAAAATGGTATCAGTAAATCCAGACTTATCCCAAAAGGTTATGGAGCAACAAAATTGGCTAATGGCTGTAAAGCGGGCGTAAAATGTACCGAAGCGCTACATAAGCAAAACAGGAGGACCGAATTTAGGGTGACGACTAATTAGTAGGCCGGCGAATTTCGTGGAAAGAGGTTTAATTCTTTTACGACAGAAATAACTTGCTGATTATTAGCAAGTTATTTCTTTGTGGCAGGGAGCAGTATCGAACTATGGAAAATATTATATATTAGATACTTACCGATTTCTTAAAAACGCCTATAAAAAAGCCTTGAAAAGTTCGATTTTCAAGGCTTTTTGCTGATTATGTACCCAGGGCGGGAATCGAACCCGCACTCCTTTGACGGGAACAGGATTTTAAGTCCTGCGTGTCTACCAGTTCCACCACCTGGGCAGTAATTATATTCTCTCAGATCGAACCCGCACTCCTTTAATGGGAACCCCGAATTAAATCGGGGCGTGTCTATCAGTTCCACCATCTGAGCCTAAAGTCTTAATCCCGTTGAAAAGATTTAACTTTTAAAAATAAATCCCTTCTTGTGGAAGGGATTTGAGCGAAAGACGAGATTCGAACTCGCGACCCCGACCTTGGCAAGGTCGTGCTCTACCAACTGAGCTACTTTCGCATATTT
>NZ_JBDTJZ010000012.1:0-13275 GCF_039935595.1 Mucilaginibacter sp.
ACACCCGCAACTGTTTATTTACGTCTGATTGTATGGCGATATGCCTGTCAATATCCAGTTTATTAAGTTTAACATTTACTTTTAACGTTTCAACAGCTAATGCCGAGCTATCTACACTGGTAACAGAAGTGGCGCCATTATGCAGGCAATTAAGCGTAAACCCACCGGTATAGCTAAAACAATCCAATACTTTCTTGCTTTTGCTATGGCTTGCTACTACCCTGCGGTTATCACGCTGGTCGCAATAAAAGCCTGATTTTTGGCCGTCAGCTATATTTACATTATACACAATACCATTTTCCAGCACCTCTACAGATTCGGGCGGTGTTGTGCCTGCTAATACGATATTGGTGGTTTCTAATCCTTCATGCTGCCGTGAAGCGGCATCGCTTTTATCAAAAATACTTTTTGGGTTCAACAGTTTTTGCAGTTCGTCAATAATTACCGGCATAACTTTTTCTATGCCCGATGTAAGCACCTGCACCGCTAAATGGTCGGCATATTTATCAACAATTAAACCCGGCAGGTAATCAGACTCGCTGAATATCAATCTACAGGTATTGGTTTGGCCGCTGCTTAATAATTCATTTCTACCGGCAACAGCAGTAGCTACTTTCTCACGGAACCAGCTTTCGTCCACATTAACATTTTCATCCCACTCCAATAACCGCAACGCAACCCGCGACTGATCGTTATAAAAACCATAAGCCATAAAATCGCCTTTGATATTTAACAGGCGTACAATATCACCATTAGCAGGTTTACCTTTCACCGTTTCAATAGCACCCGAAAATACCCAGGGGTGTTTATGTATAACCGCTTTTTCCTTGCCCTTTTTTAGTACAATATCAATCATGGCTGCAAAGGTATAATTTTGAAATAAGTGCGTGCAAAAAAGCAGCTAAACAAACAAGCCCCCGATAATATCGGGGGCTTGTTTGAATTATTGTATGTTGTTATTAGTTTACACTAAAGGTATTAGTAAACCTGCCTTGACTTGTATAACCACTGATGGATAACAATTTACCATCCTTCAAATTGGTTATTGCTTTGTCAATATCATTTACCGAGTTAATGGGTTGTTTATTGATATCGGTAATTACAGAGCCAACAGGAATTTCATAACTGTCAAATAATCCGCCTGCGCGCACCTGGGTAACCAATACACCACCATTAATATGCAGCCTTGCTTTTTGAGCAGCAGTTGCAGGCATAAAGCTTGCACCTAACCGGTTGTAAAGTTCCACTGAAGACTTGCTTGACGCAGCAGCTGTACGTGATGTAGCACCTGACTCCGCTTTAAGCGTTACGTCAAAGTTCTTTTCGGCACCTTCACGCAATACAGTTAAATGTATCTTATCACCAGGCTTTAAACGGCCCACACGCTCTTGCAGGTCTGATGACTCATAAACCGTATTACCCTCAACTTTAGTAATAATGTCACCTTTCTTTAAACCTGCTTGTTCGGCACCGGTACCTGGATACACATCGCTAACATACAAGCCGACATTGTTGTTGATATGCAGATTTTCGGCAACATCATCATTTAATTCCTGGAAACTAACACCTATATACCCACGCTTAACCGCGCCATATTCTTTAATATCATTTAATACTTTTTTAGCCAGGTTAATAGGCACTGCAAAACCATACCCCTCATACGCACCGGTACTTGAAGCAATAGCCGAGTTAATACCTATCAATTCGCCCTTGGTGTTAACCAACGCACCACCGCTATTGCCGGGGTTAATGGCCGCATCAGTTTGTATAAATGATTCTATACCTGCTCTGGGTTTTTGTGTGTTTGATTGCCCGCGCATACGGCCGCCAAAGCTACCAAATGGGCTCATTTGCTGACTTTCATCATCTTCCTGACCAATAATACCGATGCCGCGGCCCTTAGCACTCACAATACCCGCCGTAACAGTTGATGTTAAGTTAAATGGGTTACCAACGGCCAATACCCACTCGCCTACACGTGCATCGTCAGAGTTTCCTAACTTTACAATTGGCAGGTTGGTAGCATCAATTTTTATAAGTGCCAGGTCGGTGTTTGGGTCGGTACCAATTACCTTGGCTTTAAACGAACGGTGATCGTTCATCGTAACCTCTATTTTGTCTGCCTTACTAACCACGTGGTTATTGGTAACAATATAGCCATCAGGAGATATAATTACACCCGAGCCTGAAGCCCTTTGCGGTGTATTATTACGCGGCATACGCTGACCGAACAAATCGCCAAACATTTGCTGCATTTGATCGTCCTGATCATTGTTATTTGCGGTACTACTATACGTTGTACGTATATAAACTACTGCCGGGGTTACCGCCGCTGCCGCCTGTGTAAAATCAACTTCACCGGCCGATGAGGTAATGTTGCTATAACCCTTGTTGCTGGCAAAATAAACTTTTTGTTTATCGTCCAGGCTCATGTTGTCGGTATACTTGTTTTCAAACACCTTGTAAGTGCCTAAAGCCATAGCACCACCAACAAACGCTGTTAATAATGTTAAACCAAACTTTTTCATATTATTAATCCTTTATTTTACTTGCTTTACAAATGTTAATTTTAACACTTCAAATTTAATACCATATAGACGTCATAATCAATATTAAGGTATGCTTATAAATGTTAAAAAGTGTTAAATTTAACATTAAACCGTTGCACCGATGTTATTTGATGCCGCCATATATGCTAAGTTGCTAATAATTATACATTATAACTGTGAAATTACATTTTTATAAATACCAGGGAGCCGGGAACGATTTTATTTTGGTTGATAACCGTGAGAATACGGTAAATCATCATAATCCTAAGCTTATTACTGCTTTATGCGACCGCCGTTTTGGTATTGGTGCCGATGGTATGATGTTTCTGCAAAACCATACCGACTATGATTTTGAAATGGTTTACTACAATGCCGACGGTCAGCCAAGCAGTATGTGCGGCAATGGCGGGCGATGTATAGTAGCCTTTGCCAAATTTTTAGGAGTTATTAAAAATGAGACAAATTTTCTGGCAGTTGATGGCCCGCATTATGCCAAAATTTCAGCCGAAGGCGATTGGGTGAGCCTGCAAATGATTGATGTTGATGCCATTACCCGGGATGCAGAAGCATACGTACTTAATACCGGCTCGCCGCATTATGTAAAAATAGCGGACGACCTGAAACATAAAAATGTTTACCAGGAAGGTTATGCCATACGCAACAATGCCACCTACCGCGCAAAAGGCATAAACGTAAACTTTGTTGAACCTACCGATAACGGTTACTTTGTACGCACCTTTGAGCGCGGCGTTGAAGACGAAACCTATGCCTGCGGTACAGGCGTAACCGCCGTTGCCCTGGCTATGGCCCAACATAACAACCAAACCGGCCATATCAGTACCCCCATAAAAGTTTTAGGCGGCGATCTGAATATCCATTTTAATTATGACGGCCGATTGTTTACCGATATATTTTTAGAAGGGCCGGCAGTGCAGGTTTTTGAGGGTAATGTGGAGATAAATTTTTAAAATGAAACTCGACCATTATCAACTTAAATCTGGTAAAAAACTAACTACGTTTGAATTTATTAGTGACGGGCCAAAGGGGCGAATACCTAAATTAGTTCAACTTACGCCAACCAATTACAAAGATTTGTATAATCTTGCTTTCGGTGATAAAAACCCCGAAACAGGGCAAATTGATGATGTTGCAATTTCAAATAATGGAGATAGTGAAAAAGTATTAGCTACGGTTGTAGCAACGGTTTATGCTTTTACCTATCAATACCCTGATGCTTTTGTATATGCTACCGGTAGTACCAAAGCAAGGACACGTCTTTATCGAATGGGGATTTCCAAATATTTTGAAGATGCAAAGAAAGATTTTCTGATCTATGGGCAAATTCACGATGAATGGGAACCATTTATTATAGGAACTGATTATGAAGCATTTGTAGTAAAAAGAAAAATTCGTAATTTTGAAGTATGAGAACTATAAAAGAACTCAATAAGAGAAAAGTGCCAATTGTTATCATTGATGAATCATTAGATAAATACGATGATGTTATCTTGTTTCCTGATAACCTGGCTAAAGCCAATGAAATGTTGCGTACAATCGGACTTCCAAAAGATAAAAAGAAGCGACATGCGTAAGGCTTGAAATATTTATTTATATATTTTATAACCCTTGCGGTACAGGTTTTTGAAGGGGATGTGGAGATTGGGTCAAAAGGGTAAAGGTTTTTTTTCGCGTTGTTGGTGATAATACCAAGTTCTATATTATACATTAACATCTTTTAACACCTGCGTTGCAAGGGATAAAGTATTTTTACGGTTATCCTAATCATTCGTTATGTATAAGATTCTATACCTTTTCCTACTCCTGCCCATTTGCTGCCTTGCCCAACAAGGTGGTAACTTATCTCTTATTAGCCGCTACATGCAGGGCGAGCATTTGCAAGGATTTAATGGCAATGTTTTGATCGCAAAAAATGGCAAGATCTTATATCAAAAAGCATTTGGTTATAGCGATTTCTCTTCAAAGCTGCCGCTCAATAATTCATCAATATTTGAATTAGCATCAGTCTCTAAGCAATTTACTGCAATGGGTATTTTGCAACTCAAAGAAAAGGGAAAGCTTAAATTGACCGACTCTTTAAGAGCGTTTTTTCCGGAATTGCCTTATCAAAAAATTACTATATACAATTTGTTAACTCATACTTCGGGTCTGCCTGATTATTTAAGCGAAATGGATACAAAATGGAATCACAAAAAGATCGCTTTTAATAAGGACATCATTCATTTTCTTGCATCTGAAAAACCGGCATTAAATTTTACTCCGGGATCTCGCTATGATTATTCAAATACCGGATATGTCCTTTTAGCCTGCATTATTGAAAAACTGACGGGACAAACTTATAACAATTATTTAGATCAAAATATATTTACGCCTTTGGGTATGCATAACTCAAGAGTTTACAATTCCCGAAGGTCAAAACATGATATTATAAATAATTACGCTTACGGATATGTTTTGGACAATAAAACTAATGCTTATGTTTTGCCGGATAGCTTAAAACAAGATGATTTTGTTTATTGGCTCGACGGAGTAACTGGTGATGGAACTGTGAATTCGACTACAAGTGATCTGTTAAAATGGAACAATGCATTATTACATCATTTGTTATTAAATCAGATTGACCAAACCGACATGCTTTCGCCACATACGCTTACAGACACGCTTACCAAAAGATATTATGGCTATGGCGTTGAAATTGGCCAGGATGAACTTGGTGACTTTATTACACACGATGGGTCTTGGCCCGGTTATTCAACTGTACTTAGTCAATACAAATCAGGAGATTATACAATAATAGCATTATCCAATAATCAGCATAACTCGGTTGCCGTTTCAAGGGCATTAGCCTATATACTAAATAACAAGCCTGTTATCTTTCCTTATCGGCATAAACAAATTGTATTGGATGCTGGTTTACTTGACAAGTATATCGGAGAATACACATTTCCCATAAAATTAAATATTATAAAAAGGGACGGAAAACTTTACAGGCATATACCAGGAAGAAGCGCTACCTCGGATGTAGAACTTAAACCAGAATCCACCACCAAGTTTTTTTACGGCAATAATGCAGATATTCAAATTCAGTTTGAACTCAATAAACAAAATCAAATTGAAAAAGTAACGTTAATAAATTACGGATTACTTGTTCATGGCGAAAGGATTAATTAGATGATTGTTTCGCCGTTGGTAATTTCTTTTGGATCATAATACATCCTAGTGAAAATATCAATGCTGCAAGCACGCACAATAGTATATAATAAGGCATCAATGAAAAGCTCTTAACCTGGTTTGATAAAAACCAAAGTGCTAAGGCGGTACCATTAATTGTAGCGTGAATGACCATTCCGGGAATAACTGATTGCGTTTTGTAATAAACCCAACCTATAAATAACCCTCCAAAAAATGCCGGAAGAGCTTGCCATGGGTTCATATGCAGGGCAGCAAAAAATATTGCTGAGATCAGTATAGCTTTATTTGGGGAATAGTTTGTTAGTAATCCTTTCAACACAATGCCACGGCACAATATTTCTTCAAATATCGGGGCTGCAATTACAGCTGTAATAATTGAGAATATATCCTTAGCAAGCATTTTCTCAAAGAACTTTTGTATAAATACCGGCATCGGTATCAAATGGGAAACTGGCCCTAACAATACAACTAATGCTAATGTACAGATAATTAGTACGGGAAATAACCATATTGGTGCCTTATCAAAATTAATTCTGAAATGTTTTCCCTCCTGTTGCTTACTTTTCCTGATAGCATATTTAAGGGCAATTAACATTGTCAAAATGTAACCTATAAGACCCACCAGTGGTTTAAGTAATGGGAATTTAAGCTGATAAGTTTTAAAAACAGCAAGCAAAATACCTCCGGCTAATCCTAAAATAATCATGTAAAATAAAACAACAAAGAAAAGTCTTATTAAAGAGTTTGCATTGTGATACGCGGGTTTAGACGTACTATCAGAATGATTTAAGTCGTTGATGTCCAAAATGTTTTAAGGTTGGCTTATACTTATAACAATAATACAAAAAATATTAAACCAACGCTGTTAATAACTATTTCCTTCTAAACATTTCTACTTAAAATAAATTCTAACTACGTTTGAATTTTTTGTTCATGTAGCTTCTCTTAAATTTTTTACCTATCAGAAGCTCATGTTGCGTGTAGACAGTACCAAACCCTGCCAAATTATATATGCCATTGCCCGGCACGAGTACCTGAGTTACGTAATAGAACCGCACATTGTGCAACTAAACCCTAACGGCGAATTTTCATTAACACACCAGCGTCTCTTCTCTAACACAGCCAGCGAGTTTGTGCATTGTATTGATGAAACAGATATCAAACTCATCAAAATACTCGAAGAAATTGAGCAGGGTCATGTAATCAAGCGGTTTTATAAGAAGCCCATCCGCCCGTCGGAGTTTTTTACTAAAGTATTTACCGAGCAACTATTTGATACTATTCGCCCCAAAATGGAAAAGCGCATGGGCGAGGCACTGAACCTGCTGAGTAACAAATCCGTGTACCTGATGAGCAAGGAGGGTTACCCCGCCGAGCGCAAACTGCAAATAGCTACGGAGCCTGTTTCGGTACTGTTCCATTTTAGGCGCAACGACGAGGAGATACGCTACTTCCCTACCATCAAATACCAGGGGATGCGTATTGAATTTATGTTTAAGAATGCCGAGATCATTTGCAACCACCCCGCCTGGATGCTGCTGGACAATACCTTATACTATTTTGATAAAGAAATTGAAGGCAAAAAGCTATTGCCATTTTTAAACAAGCGATATATTGCCGTCCCCCGGTCATCAGAAAAATCCTACTTTGAAAAATTTGTTGCCCCGCTTATCGAGAAACATAATGTATATGCCGAAGGCTTTACCATTGATACCGAAAAGCACGAGGCCATACCCGTATTAAAGCCTATTTATGTTGACGGCGGCACCTCGCAACTACAACTGTACTTTAAATATGCGGGCTATATATTCCCGTATGGGGATGGTAAACCTATATCCGTGCGTATGGAGCATAAGGGGGATGATTATACCTTTCACCGCATAAAACGCTCGGTAACCTGGGAAAAAAACAAGTTGCAGTTATTAGAGAGTTTGGGCCTGAAAATAACCTCGTCCCTGTTTCAAAATTTAGAAGTAGATCATAAAGATGATGATGCCGATTACTCATTTTCGGTTTTTGAATGGCTTAACCAACATCATGATACGTTGGCATCTGAGGGGTTTGAAATTGAACAACCCGAAGGGCAAAAACGTTATGTATTTGGCGCCAGCAAAATTGACCTGGAAGTAAAAGAAGATAACGATTGGTTTGATATACATGCCGTGGTTTATTTCGGACCGTACAGCATCCCATTTATTCAGCTAAAAAACCATATTCTCAACCATAAAAAGGAGTTTACGCTGCCAAACGGCGAAATTGCGGTTATACCCGAAAAATGGTTCTCGCAATATGGCAACCTGCTGCATTTTAGCGAAAATGGCGACGGACTAAAACTGCGCCGCCACCATATAGGCCTGGTTAATGATTTGGCCGATGGCGAACTGGCCGAAGTTACCATGACCCGTAAACTGCAAAAGTTAACCGATTTTGACCAGCTGGAAGAAATAGCCATGCCGCAGCATTTTGCAGGTAGTTTAAGGCATTACCAACATGCAGGTTATAATTGGTTCCACTTTTTAAAAGATTATCATTTTGGCGGCTGTTTGGCTGATGATATGGGTTTGGGTAAAACCATACAAACCCTTGCCCTGCTGCAAAAGCATAAAGAAGATACCGAAGCCTCGGGTCCGAAGGACTCCTACGGAGCGGCTAAAAGCACATCGCTGGTTATTATGCCAACCTCGCTGATATATAACTGGCTTAACGAAGCTAAAAAATTCACACCTAAGCTTAGGCTCATGGTTCACACCGGTACGTTCCGCTATAAATCGCCGGAGGCTTTTGCCAATTATGATGTGGTGATAACCACCTATGGCATTACCCGTATAGATATTGAACTGCTGCAAAACTACTTTTTTGACTATATAATTTTAGATGAGAGCCAGAATATTAAAAACCCTTCGTCTAAATCATACCACTCGGTTAAGCAACTTAAATCGCGGTTTAAACTGATATTAAGTGGCACCCCGGTTGAAAATTCGGTTAATGATTTGTGGACGCAGATGTCATTCATCAATCCCGGCTTGTTGGGCAGTCAGCAATATTTTTTAAATGAGTTTGTAACCCCCATCGAAAAGAAAAAGGATGAGGATAAGGCCAAAAAACTACAGGCATTAATAAAACCTTTTGTACTGCGCCGTACCAAAGAGCAGGTAGCTACCGAACTGCCACCAAAAACAGAGAACTTGTTTTATTGCCAGATGAGCGATGAGCAGGCATCTGTTTATGAAAAGGTAAAATCTGAATACCGTAACGAGTTATTAAAAAGCCTGGAAGACGGCACCTTTGCCAAAACCCAGATACAGGTTTTACAGGGCCTTACCAAACTGCGCCAGATAGCTAATCACCCCTACATGATTGACCAGGACTATGAGGGCGATTCTGGCAAGTTTGAGAATGTTACGCATACCCTGCGTACCGTACTTGACGGGGGGCATAAAGTATTGATATTCTCGCAATTTGTAAAGCAGTTAAGTATTTACCGCGAACATTTAGAAACGCAGGCAATACCCTATGTTTATCTGGATGGCAGCACCCAAAACCGCGGCGATGTGGTTAAGCAGTTTCAGGAAGATGAAAGTACCAGGGTATTTTTAATATCAATAAAAGCCGGTGGCGTGGGGTTGAACCTTACCGAAGCCGACTATGTTTTTATCCTGGACCCCTGGTGGAACCCGGCTATTGAGCAGCAGGCTATTGACCGTACGCACCGCATTGGCCAAACCAAAAATGTGTTTATTTATAAGTTCATCACCAAAGATACCGTTGAAGAAAAGATACTGGCCCTGCAGCAGCGCAAACTAAGTGTGGCCCGCGCGCTCATCACTACCGAAGAAAGCTTTATCAAATCGCTTTCAGCTGATGATATTAAGGAGATATTGGGGTAAAATTCTTTCTCCTCTTGTCATTTCGAAACGTAGTGAGAAATCTTATACGCCATGCTACTAAGCGCTTGCAAAAGATTTCTCCTCGTACCTCGTTCGAAATGACAAAGGAATATGATATTATAATTACAGGTTGTAAGCATAAACCTTCTATGCAAACACCAAACCTTTATTCTTGTTACTTTTACATATCAACGGATACATGAGCAGACATATTTTATTGACCGGTGGTACCGGCCTATTAGGCAAACAGCTCACCAACGCACTTTTAAGCAAGGGCTATACTGTAAGTCATTTAAGCAGAGCCGAAGGCAGCGACGGCAGGGTAAAAACCTATTTATGGGATATCCATAAAGGCATTATCGACGAGCATTGCATTGATGGTGTAGATACCATTATCCATTTAGCGGGTGCGGGCATTGCTGATAAACGCTGGACCAATGAGCGCAAAAAGGAAATCATAGAAAGCCGTACCAAATCTATCGAGTTAATTTATCAACTATTAAAAACTAAGCCCCATAAAGTTAATACCATTATCTCGGCATCGGCTACGGGTTATTACAGCAACAGAGGTGATGAACTAATGACCGAAGATAGCCCACCGGCGCACGACTTTTTAGGCACCTGCTGTATTAAATGGGAAAAAGCAGTTGACGAAGGCGAAAAACTTGGTTTACGTGTATTAAAATTCCGTACAGGCGTTGTATTAGATATAAACGGCGGCGCATTACCGCAGCTGGCACTTCCTATAAAACTGGGTATAGGCTCGCCATTAGGTAATGGTAAAGCCTGGGTGCCATGGATACACCACGAAGACGTAGTAGGTATGTATTTATTTGGTATTGAGCAGGTTGATTTAAAAGGTATTTACAATATGGTTGCCCCTAACCCGGTTACCAATAAACAATTAACGCAAGCCGTAGCTAAACAACTGCACCGCCCATTATGGGCACCAAATGTACCTGCATTTGCACTAAAACTTTTATTTGGCGAAATGAGCCTGGTGGTTTTAGGCAGCACAAAAGTATCGGCACAAAAAATTGAGGATGCTGGTTTTAAATTTAAGTTTGCGGAGATTGAAGAAGCGTTAAACAACATTTATAGCTAATAAAAGGGATGTCATCCTGAGCACCGTCGAAGGATGCGCGTGGGCCTTTACCCGCTATGGTTCGACAAACTCCCCATGACACAACGGACAATGAAAGATACCATTAACATTTTCTGGTTTCGGCGCGATTTGCGGTTGGATGATAATGCAGGGCTTTACCATGCTTTAAAAAGTGGCCTGCCCGTGTTGTGCCTTTTTATTTTTGACCCGGCCATTTTAAACAAACTGGAAGATAAGGACGATGCCCGCGTAACCTTTATTTATGATACCATTGCGCAATTAAAAAATGAACTGGAAGGACATAATAGCAGTTTGTTAGTGCTATATGATAATGTTGTGGATGCATGGAAAAAGGTGATTAACACCTATGCTATTAATTCTGTTTACACCAACCATGATTATGAACCATACGCCCAAACGCGTGATGAAGCGGTAGAAAAATTATTAAGCCACCACAGTATAGGTTTTAAAACCTATAAGGACCAGGTGATTTTTGAAAAAGGCGAGGTTGTAAAGGATGACGGTAAACCATACACCGTATTTACTCCATACAAACGTAAGTGGATGGAAAAGTTAAAGCCATTTTATTTTAAGGCTTACCCAACCAAACCATATTTAAAAAATCTTTATGCTATTAAACATCTGCCAACACTTTTATTAAAAGATATGGGCTTTGAAAAAAGCGAACAGTACATCCCCCCTAAAATCTATAAGGATATAATTGATGATTATGCTGGTAAACGCGACTATCCCGCTATAAAGGGCACATCTCATATTGGCATACATTTGCGCTTTGGTACGGTAAGCATACGCAAACTGGCTGCTGATGCATACGCCGCCCCGGAAAAAACATGGCTTAGTGAATTGATATGGCGCGAGTTTTATATGATGATATTACATCACTTTCCACAAACTACGGATCATGCATTTAAGCCGGAGTACGACCGAATTAAATGGATAAATAACGAACAACAATTTAAGGCATGGTGCGATGGCAAAACAGGTTTCCCATTGGTTGACGCGGGCATGCGCGAGTTAAATGCCACCGGTTTTATGCATAACCGGGTACGCATGTTAACGGCAAGCTTTTTAGCAAAACATTTGCTGATTGACTGGCGTTGGGGCGAGCGTTATTTTGCCCGCAAACTGTTGGATTATGAAATGGCAAGTAACGTTGGTGGCTGGCAATGGGCCGCAGGTTCGGGTACTGATGCCGCGCCCTATTTCCGAATTTTTAGTCCTGACGCACAGTTAAAAAAATTTGATCCCGAATTTAAATACATAAAACAATGGGTTCCGGAATATGCCGACTTCAGCAAATATCCAAAACCCATTGTTGATCATGTTATGGCACGCAACCGTTGCCTAAAAGTATTTAAAGCAGCCTTAAACCAGTAATTAAGGATTAGTTGATACCACGGCAAAATCAAACTTCATGCAGCTATACTGTGGCGTTGAACTTACAGCAGTACTTCCGTAAGCCAACCTGGTAGGCATATATAAAGATATTACCGAGCCTGTTTTGGCATAATTTTGCATAGCTTCTCTAACACCGGCAATCATGTTCGGAATTTCAAACGGTGTTCCGCTACCATCAGCAGTATTAAATTGATCAAAAATGTGTCCGTTTAATAAACTTACAGTATAAGTAATAGTTACAGTAGTGTTATTGGTTATTGGCGTTGTACCTGTACTGGGTGTTAGTATTTTATAATACAATCCCGATGGGGTTTTTTGATAGCCCGTTATATTGTTTGCGGCAAAATAGTTAGTCAAAACAAGGTCGTCATAGGCGTTTTGATTGTTAATGGCATGTATATAATAATCAAGGCATTGGTTACCGGCTATTCTTGAATTAGTCAAGCTGCTGCTACCTGAACCATTTCCCTTTATACCATACGCCAGGCGCGATGGTATAAGCACGCGCATACTGCCGCCTCTTTTTAAAACATCATGCACTATTAGTTGTAGGCCGGCGGGAAATCCGCGTGAGGTAATATGGCCCGCAAAATCGGCCACGTGATTATAAGTAGTATCCAAAGAGCTGTACAGGCCGTCAAAACTACGGATGGTATACACTAATGATATACTGTCGGTATATTGATATCCGGTAGATGTACCCGGTAAAATAACTTGATAGTAAATACCCGATGTATCGCCACCAACCGTATCGCGCTTCATACCTGTAATACCATTAGTGGTTATATATGATTGTATCTGGCTTTGATCGTATTCTTTAATCCCTGGTTCAACCTGCGCTTTGCGGCATGAAATAAAACCTATTGCAGTGATCAATAAAATAGTAAAAATTGTTTGCTTCATTTGTGTTTATTTATCCTTGTGCTGTGCACATTATTGCCTGCCGGCCTTTTTTGTTTTAATTTAGTATATCGTACAGTTGTATATCAAAATCCAATACCGCGCTTGCCGGCAATCCGTTGATCAATCCATAATCTTTACCCAACTGTGGTTGTGCAAAAGGCCCGTAAGCATATCGGGAGGGGAGCAATAATCTTACTATCCC
>NZ_JBDTJZ010000013.1:0-8804 GCF_039935595.1 Mucilaginibacter sp.
ATAGAAGATGTAAAAGAGCCTGCCAACTTAATTGAGGTGGCAGAGCATTTAATAGGCCATGTAAACATAGCATCCAAACGTTGGGTTACTGATCAGTACGACTCGATGGTGGGTGTGGCTACCATGACCACCAACCGCCCAAGCGACGCGGCGGTGGTAAACGTGATAGGTACCGATAAAGCTATTGTGCTAACGGTTGACTGTAACTCGCGCTACGTATACGCCGATCCGCAAAAGGGTACGGCCATTGCCGTTGCCGAGGCCGCGCGTAATATTACCTGCGCGGGCGGTGAGCCGGTGGCTATAACCAACTGCCTTAACTTTGGTAACCCTTACAAGCCCGAAGTTTACTGGCAGTTTGTGGGTGCCATAAAAGGTATGGGCGAGGCCTGTACCAAGTTTGAAACCCCGGTTACGGGTGGTAACGTAAGTTTTTACAACCAAAGTACCGACGACGGCCCGGTGTTCCCTACGCCAACTATTGGTATGTTAGGGGTGATGGATGATGTAAATAACATCATGACATCAGACTTTAAACAACCGGATGATTTGGTGTATCTGATTGGCGAGTCGGTTAATGATATCGCTTCTTCACAATACCTGGCATCGTACCATAAAATACTGGCTGCCCCGTCACCGTATTTTGATTTGGATAAGGAGTATGATATGCACCAGGTGGTAAAGGAACTGATAAAACATAAAATTGTACAGTCGGCCCATGATGTGGCTGATGGTGGTTTGTTTATCACGCTGGTAGAGTCGGCTATGCCAAATGGTTTAGGCTTTGATATCGCCTCGGATAGCAGCGTGCGTAAGGATGCTTTTTTATTCGGCGAGGCGCAGGGCAGGGTAGTGGTAAGTGTTGCCCCTGATGACCAGGAACGCTTTATTGAACTAATGGCTACCAGCGAGGTGGAGTTTAGTCTGCTGGGTACCGTAAGCAACGGTTATATGCATGTAGATGAAGAATCATTTGGTCATATTACCGATGTGAAATTGGTTTATGATAATGTATTGCACGCGATATTAGGGGAATAGACCCCTACACTAATTGTCATTTCGAAGCGCAGCGAGAAATCTTATACGATAACATCCGATGCTTATTGCTTGTATAAGATTTCTCCTCGTTCCTCGTTCGAAATGACATGAAATAAATTTATTTTATGCTGAAACTTAACCGGGTACACCATATCGCTATTATTTGTTCGGACTACCAGAAGTCTAAACATTTTTATACGGAGGTGTTGGGTTTAAAAGCAGTGCGCGAGGTTTATCGCGAAGCGAGACAATCCTACAAGCTCGACCTGGAAGTGAACGGACTTTATCAGATCGAGCTTTTTTCGTTTCCAAATCCGCCCGCAAGGCCATCGAGGCCGGAAGCAACGGGGTTAAGGCATTTGGCTTTTGAGGTGGATAATGTGGAGGAGGCTAAGCAGGAAATAGAAAAGCATGGTGTTGTGTTAGAGGATATCCGCATAGATGAGTTCACCCAAAAACGTTTCACCTTTTTTGCTGACCCGGATGGGTTGCCGATTGAGTTGTATGAGGGGTAGGCCCTAACCCTCTTGTCATCTCGAAACGCAGTGAGAGATCTTATACGCGCGATTGGCAGGACGTTCAAGATTTCTCCTCGTACCTCGTTCGAAATGACAGGGGGTAGTTGTAAATTGCACCCATGTTCCAATTCAAACAATTCGCTATAAACCAAACCAACTGCGCCATGAAGATCAATACGGATGGCGTGTTGTTAGGCGCGTTGGCAGCTGTAAATCAGCCTGAAAATATATTAGACATTGGTACCGGCACGGGCGTTATCGCATTGATGCTTGCACAACGCTTTGCTAACGCGACGGTGGATGCGGTAGAGATAGATAAAGCTGCCGCGCATACCGCCCGCATAAATTTTCAAAATTCAAAGTTTAATGACCGGTTAGCGTTGTACGCCCATAGCTTTGAAGACTATTTTGAAAATCATGCACAAAAAAAATATGATCTGATCGTTTCTAACCCGCCATTTTATATCAACTCCCTCGAATCGCCGGAGGCGAAAAAGAATATGGCCAAACATGCGGATGGTGATTTTTTTGAAGGGTTAATTAAAGCCGTAGCAAATCGCCTTACCCATACCGGCACTTGCTGGCTGATATTGCCTTTAGATACTGCCGAACTGGTGAAAACCATCGCGCAGCAAAATAACCTGCATCTGCAAAAGACTATCGCCATTAAATCTTATCCTGATTCAAAACCGCATAGGGAGATGTTGGTTTTTGGTTTAAATGATGCCATGTCAAATGATGAAGAATTTGTAATTTACAGGGAAGAGAAAGTATATTCGGATGAATATCAGAACGCATTAAGGGATTTCTTTACCATATTCTAAAATCAAAAAAAAATCCGAAATACTATGACAAGGATAGGTCTTATATCTGATACCCACAGCTACCTCGACGATGCCGTTTTTAAGCACTTTGAAAACGTGGACGAGATATGGCATGCCGGTGATTTTGGGAATATAGACCTGGTAGATAAACTAACCGCCTTTAAACCCCTGCGCGGCGTATACGGCAATATCGATGGAAAAGAGATACGCCAAACTTACCCCGAAAACCTGCGCTTTAACTGCGAAGGTTTAGATGTTTGGATGACCCACATTGGTGGCTACCCCGACCGTTATGACCTGCGGATACGACAAGAAATATATGCTAACCCGCCTAAGTTATTTATATCCGGGCACTCGCATATCCTGAAGGTTATTTTTGATAAAAAGATAAACTGCCTGCACCTCAACCCCGGCGCGGCGGGTAAGCAGGGCTGGCAAAAGGTGCGCACACTGATGCTGTTTGCTATTGATGGCGATAAGATTAAAGATTTGCAGGTGATTGAGTTGGGGGGTAAGTAGCCCCAAGCTAATGCCCCATAGGGGCTACCTGTTTGTAGCAAATTAGCAACCTGATATTTTTGCTCCGTAGGTGCAACCCGTAATAAATAAATTCCACCTGTCTGTTTGGGGTTGCACCTACGGAGCAATTTGTTTTTTTATATAATAATTCTACAAACAGGTAGCTCCTACGGAGCATTTACGATATCTTGGTTGTAATTGAGATTTGTAGTTCTTATAACAAACTACCCTTCGCACTCTCCACCTCAAACACCGAATCAATAAGCAACTCCTTATTCTTAGACGCCGCAACAGCCAATTCATCGCAGCGCTCGTTTTCGGGGTGACCGTTGTGGCCGCGTACCCAGTTGAATTTGACGTTATGTTGTTTGGCTATGTCCAAATACCGCAACCAAAGGTCCTTGTTTTTTTTATCCTTAAAACCTTTTTGTACCCAGCCATGCACCCAACGTTTTTCGATAGCGTCAATAACGTATTTTGAGTCAGAGAAAATAGTAACGTTTTGGTTGGGTTTGTTCAAAGCTTCCAGGCCCTTAATTACCGCCAGCAGTTCCATGCGGTTATTGGTAGTTTTACGGAAACCTTCGGATAACTCTTTATAATGGCTGCCCGAACGCAGTATAACCCCATATCCCCCCGGTCCCGGGTTGCCGCTTGATGCGCCGTCTGTGTAAATTTCAATTTGGTTCATAGTTGATGGTTCATGGTTCATAGCCATCGTAAAGCAAAAATATACAATTTATAATATCATGGGCTACTATGATCCATGAACTATGATCTATCAACTCTCTTCGACTTCAATCGCAACGAATTCCCAATCACCACCACATCCGAGAAAGCCATAGTAAATGCGCCCCACATAGGGTTTAAAAAACCTAAGGCGGCTACGGGTATGGCCACTACGTTGTAGGCAAATGCCCAAAACAGGTTTTGTTTAATGGTGATCATGGTATGCTTGCTGATCTGCAAAAATTTGATGACGGATTGCAGGTCGGTATTCAATAAAACTACCTTGGCCGATTGTATGGCTACCTGGCTGGCGTCGTTCATGGATACACCTACATCGGCTTTGGTTAGGGCAGGGGCATCGTTTATGCCGTCGCCAATCATAATGGTTTTGCCTTTTTGTTTGTAGATGTCTATCACCGTTAGTTTTTCGTCGGGCAGTTTTTCGCCGTGGACCTCGGTAATACCTACCTGTTTGGCTACTTTAAGGCAGCGGTTGTTACGATCGCCGCTAAGCAGTACCGGGATAATGTTCATCTTCTTCAACTCGGCTATTAAGCCTGCCGCTTCGGGTTTAATGGTATCGTCAATGGCTATTTGTGCCAGCAGTATTTGATTTTTATAGAGCGACAGGTTAAAGTCGCTGTCATTAGCAGATTTACCTGTGCCCAAAAAATAAGTATTGCCTTCCACATCCTCTGCGCGCATACCCAGACCCTTCTCTTCGGTAGTGGTACGTAGTACCAGTTTGGTTTGTGGTAAGCCCTTTAAGCCGTTTATTAATGATTTGGCAATGGGGTGATTGGAGCGTTCTTCAATAACGGTAATAATGCCGCGGATATGCTCCAGGTCCACGCCGTCTTCCACCTTAATATCTTTTACGCTGAATTTGCCGGTGGTCAATGTTCCGGTTTTATCAAATACTACGTATTTGGTGTTGGCTACGGCTTCAATGGTATCGCCACCTTTAATTAATATTCCGTTCTTAGCCGCGCGACCCAGCCCCACCATCACCGCGGTAGGGGTGGCCAAACCCATAGCGCAAGGGCAGGATATTACCAGCACCGCGATAGCGTGCATTAATGAGAGCTGTAAACCCGCCGAAGTAGCGAAATAAGTTATTACAAAGGTTAAGAACGAGATAATTATAACCACAGGCACAAATATCCCCGCCACTTTATCACCCAGTTTTTGTACGGGTGGTTTGGCGGCCTGGGCCTTTTTCATCAGCTCAATAATTTGCGATAGTACGGTGTTTGAGCCTACCTTGGTAGCCAGCATGGTAAAATTGCCGTTTTGTACAATAGTGCCGCCTATTACCTTGTCGTATTTGTCCTTGTCAACGGGTACACTTTCGCCGGTAAGCATGGCTTCATCAACCGAGGCGCTGCCTGATAGTATCTCGCCATCCACGGGCACTTTATCACCTTGGTTAACTACCAGCGTATCGCCGGGGCGTACTTCGCGGGCGTTTATTACTTCTATGGTACCGTCAACCATGCGGTTGGCGTTTACCTGTTGTATTTTTACCAGGTCCTTAACAGCCGATGTGGTTTGCGTAACCGACCGTTTCTCCAAAACGTTACCCAGCAGCACCAGCGTAATAATAGTGGCGCAGGTTTCATAAAACAGGTAGTTCTCGCCTAAGTTTTCAATAGTGCCTATCAAACTGTATACAAAAGCCGCTGTCGATCCTACAAAAATCAGCACGTCCATATTAGGTACGCCGCCGCGGATGGAATTGATAGCGCTTTTGCCAAAATGCAGGCAGCCCACTATAAAAACAGGCAGACATAACAGCAACTGCACCAGCGGCAAATGTAAAAAAGGAATATGCACCAGCATGTGCAGCAGCAGGGGAGCGGTAAACAAGGCGCAGAATATAAACTTGTTTTCTACCTTTTCGTAAAATTTAGGCTGATGGGTAGCCATATCCTCTACCACCTTAAAGCCCAGGCCCTCAATATCTTTGATTATTCCGGGTAGTGCGGTTTGGTCGTCGGTAGAGAATTTAACTTCTTCGCCGGCAAAATCAACCAGTATATCGTGCAGGCCTTTTTTCTCTAAAAGCTTGTGGATGCTCAGGGCGCAGTTGTTGCAGTGCATCCCGGTAACGTTCAGTTCTATGAGTTGCTCGGCCATAGTACAAATTTAACCATACCCTAAGGGTAAACGGGTAAGCTTAATGTAATATTAGTGTAGGTGGGTTGTAAGGAGTTGTAGTGGTTTTAATAGTTTAGTTGAAATGGTTGCAGAGGTTGTAAATGTTATAACGGTTTTGTGTGATCGCTTTACAACTCTTACAACCTTATAACTTTTTTCAACTTCTACAATAAACTCTTTGCAATTACACCCCAATTTTATACATTTGCACTCTCCAAAACGGTAGATGTAGCTCAGTTGGTTAGAGCATCGGTTTGTGGTACCGAGGGTCGTGGGTTCGAGCCCCATCATTTACCCCACTAATTAGACTTGCGAAGTTTTTAAAACTTCGCAAGTCTTTTTGCTTTAAGGGCTTTTTTGTACCTTAGTATATAATAAAATATTATGACAAGCCTGATAATTCAAAGCGACGATACGGATAACCTGGAACTAATTGCAAAATTGGCAAAAAAGTTGGGGGTAAAGGTAAATAGTGTTACCCAGGAGCAATCCGAAGACCTGGCCTTAGGGGCTATTATGGCAAGCTCAAAAACAGGGAAATCTGTTAGCCGGGATGTTATTATGAAAAAACTTCGTAAATGATATAATGAGCCCCATCATTTACCCTAAAAGCTTCTCATGAAAATGAGGGGCTTTTTTGTTGCAAGTAGAATATTATAGACCATTAAGGTTCAAAGTATCTATCATATACTGCTTAAACGTTTTAGCGTGCACAGTCACAGCTCCGTTAAGAAAGCCATGTACGTTTTCTAAAACATTAGTCGGAAATCCGGTATACATTCTGTCGGATGCAGCAAAAATTTTCATCATGACAGTCAAATCAAATTCATTCTGTTTGAAACAGGGATCTATTATTTCAATTTTAAGATTTTTATTTTCCTGCAACGCGGTTCTGATGCTGGAATTTATATGTTCATCGCCAAACGAATAACCGATTATAAACAACTTGTCGCAGAAAGTACAGTCTCTATCAAATGCTGCCTGCATCTGTCTAAATGGTGAAAATATTGTTCGTTGGGTTTTTTGATAACCAGCAATGAAATTCGTAAGGAAAACGGTTTTCCCTTTTTCGCTTTGAAACATAGGGAATTTATCAGTGTTTTGTTCCAAGTAAGCGCCACATGCTAAATAGTACTCCGGCAGCTCTAATTGATATTGATTTAATGCTTCGACCCTCCAAAATATACTGCCATGAAGATTATAATAAGTATGGCAGTTTTGATCTTCAAGAATACGACGTATGTTCGGTTTTAATTTATCGGTATATCCAACAACATCACCACAATCAAAACCTTCAAACACCTCATATTTGTAGACGGATTTGTTCAACAATATTTTAAAATTCCTATCATAGTTCAATGTGTACATACGCAAAATGTCGCCGCCATTTATAAGGTTTATCCAATCCTGAAAAAGTTTGTTAATCTCGAAGTTTTTTTCTATCAGCACATTAGATTTGCTGGCGGTATGATAGGCGTAATGCTCTATCTCAATTGTGATGTCGGTAAGAAGATGGGCAAGTAATTGTTGTAAAAAGAACTGTTCAGGTGTCTCCTCTCCGTTGTTCATCAATGCCCACTCATCGTTTTTTCCGGGAATATGTAACTTATACATATTATAATACTCACCACCCATAATGGAGAAGTTTAATATCTCCTCTTCAAAATTAGCGCTAAAAAATGTTTTCATTAATGCCGGAACTTTCGTTCGTAGTCCGTGATTAGCATAATAAACTATTAATTCTTCAATAACATTTATAATTGTTTCAAAATTTATATCGTCTTTACTATAACCTGGAACTTTGAGAAGTTTGTCATAAATAAATTCAGTAATTCTAGTTTTTCCGCTTTTTGTTAAAAAGCCACCTTCCCTAGTTGTTTTAGTGAGGTCAAGGGTTTTTGGGCCGCTCCAGTCAATCACTGCGCCCGCACCAAATAGTATGACATTTCTCTTTTTGTTCATATGGAAAGTTAAATAATTTTTTTCGTCCCCGCAGGATCTCTCGCAGAGGTATATATATACCTTACATACGGTGATTAATTTAATATATTTATTTATGGAAAAACCTATCAAACATTTGTATTTTGAGGTATTAGAATATTTGGCCAACGAGGGTATCGGCGTTGATACCAATATTAAAGACCTATGCCTACCTTATGTCAATAAATCAAGAGAAGAAGAAACCATTATGGATGATGCGCTGGACGCTTTTGGTAAAAGCTGGAGCCGAGTAATGTCCGTATTGGGTACACTTGAAAGACAGGGTTATATAAAATACTCAAATGAACACGCAGATTTACAGCAACTGTATATTGTCGATGGTAATTTTTCAGCATCTATCACTAAAGATGGATTTGAATATTACTCTACCCGTGTACTAAGAGAAGCAACCATACAATCTTATAAAAATCAAAACTGGTATAACTGGGGCGCTGTTATTATAGCGGGTGGGTCTTTACTAACAACGGTTATTTTTGGACTTCATGCCAATCATGAAAAAGAGTTATTATCCCATAAATTAGACTCCCTAAGCAAAGAAGTAACCCACATAAAAGCAATGATACCCCCATCTTATCCCACTCATAAAACTGTCGACACCATTTCCAAAAAGCGGCCAAAAACGCCTTAACTCTATTCAACTGCTCTAAAGGGCTATGTGCCCTCGCAAAGGACCCTGCGAGAGAAAGGGTAATGCACCATCAGGATCCCTTACGGAAACCCTAATGTGATGATGAAAAGTTTTTGAATTAATACTTGCTTTTGTACTAATTTTTTAGTTGATTAGTATAATATTTAAAAATAAAAAGTCGGTGATATATGAGAATCAAAATCAACTTACTCCTAGTGTTATGTTTAATAACAGCTTTTGCCTGTAAGCGAAAACCTGATTATCACCCTATTAAAAATATTGGTGATGATGTGCCACAATTACGTGTAAAGAAATGGCTTAAAGGAACACCTGTTGAAGAATTTGAAAAAGGAAAGGTATATGTTGTTGAGTTTTGGGCCACATGGT
>NZ_JBDTJZ010000014.1:0-13655 GCF_039935595.1 Mucilaginibacter sp.
CTGGGCGCTGGTTTTTATTAAGGGCAGCAACAACACTATAAATACTTTAACCAAAACCAACTGGACCTTTTTGATACTGTCGGGCGTTGCTACCGGGCTTTCGTGGATATGTTATTTTAAAGCCCTGCAAATGGGTAGGGTTAACCAGGTAGCCCCGGTTGATAAGCTAAGCGTAGCCATAGCTATTGTATTAGCGGCTATTTTTTTGGGCGAAAGCATAAGCTTAAAAACGGGTATTGCCGCTGTGCTTATTATAAGCGGCACGTTGGTGTTAATTTTTTAATTGATGAAAATAACCCCGCAACGCAAGCGTATACTTGCTTATATAGTTATTGGGTTTGTACTTCTCACTATACTGGTATCGTTATTTCCGCCAACCTTAATTGACCGCGAATTTTCTGAAGAGATACAGGAGCACCAAAATCCGTTGTTAAACCTGGTAATGAAAGCGGTTAGCTACCCGGGCTATATGCCTTATGCAGCGGTTATGGTATTGGCAACTGTGCTGGTTTTTTATGTAAAAAAGCGCAAGCGGGAAGCATTGTTCCTGTTGCTTACTACGGGATCAAGCCTGATAAGCACTATAGTTAAATTTATGGTGAACAGGCCCCGGCCATCCAAGAACTTTGTAAAGGTTATTATTGCAACGCACCAGCAAAGCTTTCCAAGCGGGCATGTGTTTTTTTATGTGGTGTTTTTTGGCTTTTTAGCTTTGCTGATGTATATGCTTAAACATATAAACAACACCTTGCGGCTGCTGGTGGTAATAGGGTGTATGTTGATGATCTTTATTATACCCGTATCACGGGTTTACCTGGGCGCACATTGGTTTACTGATGTGCTGGGCGGCTTTTTATTAGGGATTTTGTATTTGTTTGCATTGAGTTACTGGTACCTTAAAGGACAACGAAATTAGTAACCCGGTACTTTTTATCAATACAATTTAATGGCGTATAATTGTATTTGATTTTTTAAAGTGACAATAAACCAGCGCCCGGCCAAACATTTACGATTAGCCAATACGGCATTTTTCTTTATTTCAGGCTTTGGTTATGCAACCTGGGCATCACGTATACCCACTATACAGCACCAACTGCATTTAAACGAGGCACAGTTAGGTACCTTGCTGTTTGCCATGCCCATAGGTTTAATGGCAACCCTACCCATAACGGCGCGTGTATTAAGTGCCTACAGCAGCAGGGCCGTTATGCTTTTTGGTGCTTTGTTTTTTAGTGTCGTATTGGTATTTGTTGGCTTTACTACAACAGCCTGGCAGCTTGCACTGGCCCTGTTTTGCCTGGGGTCGGCGCGCAACTTGTTAAATATATCGTCAAACGCGCAGGCGGTAGGGGTACAGTCGTTATATGATAAGTCAATTATGGCTACCTTTCATGGTATATGGAGCCTTGCGGGCTTTGCCGGGGCCGCGGTTGGCGGCTTAATGGTGTTTTATAATATAAGTACCGCATGGCATCTTTTAACGGTAAGTATATTACTTCTTGTATTTTCAATATGGGCGTACCCTGCAACTATGTACCAGCAGCCCATACCACAAACCAATAAAAAGCTATTTACCATTCCGCCAAAGCCATTGCTCAAATTCGCGCTTATCTGTTTTGCTTCCATGGCCTGCGAAAATACGATGTACGACTGGAGCGGAATTTATTTTGGACAAGTAATACATCTGCCCAAAAATACAGCTACGGCCGGGTTTGTAGCTTATATGATAGCCATGACCGGCGGTCGGTTTTTAGGCGATAAACTGGTTAATAAGTACGGCGTAAAAAAGTTGTTAAAATTTAGCGGCATATTTATTTTCAGTGGTTTTATTATAGCGATAATATTGCCATACGCCATAACTGCCGGTGTTGGTTTTATACTGGTTGGTTTGGGTATATCATGTATTGTGCCTATGGTTTTTCAAACCGCGGGCAAATCAACTACCATGAGCAGCGGGGCCGCGTTGGCATCCATATCAACCATTGGGTACCTGGGCTTTTTGCTGGTGCCGCCGTTTGTAGGTTATGTGGCTCAGGCAGCCGGTTTGCGGTGGTCGTTCGGTATTATATCTATTCTGGGTTTATTGATTGTTTTTTTGGTGAAGGATATCGGCAACGCCGATCAAAATTAATCGCCTGTCGCAAACAATTTTACCTATAAATTGTTAATGCGCATATACCACTACCATGGCACTAACTTCAGCTACCCGTTATAAATTTATAAACAGTAAAACAGGTAATATAATATATTATCACACCTTAAAGCTAGTATTAAGCGTGGATGAAATAAAAGTAGAAATGGAAAAGGTAAAAGCTAAGGTAGCTACAAAAAACGCGTTGCCTTCGGATACCATTTACTGGGAAGAAATTAAGGACGAAAAATAACATTTTGTAGAGATGCAAAATGTTGCATCTCTACTTTTTTTATCAGGTACACCTTATCCAACACTTTATATCGGTTAATTTTATTAATAAAATCAGGCAGTATACGCTCCTGCGGATAATTGGTAAAGCTTTTTATGATTATAAACTGCGCGCTGGTTTGTGTTAAATAATCAAGCGAAGCCTGGTTAGCGTAAAACACCGCATTTGGTGGCGCGGCAAAACTTTTAAACTGCTCAAGTGGGATATAGTCAACAGGCTTATTACAATAAAACTGGAAATTGTTGTTCTGCGTTTTAAGCGAATAGATTTTAAAACCGGCAAAATCTGCTCTATTTGCATATTGCGCAGCGGTGATCTGCCCGTTATACCCGGCCACTTCTTTGTACAATATGGTGTTTAAATAAAAGTTGACAAATAGCACCACACAGCAGTTTAACAAAAATACCTTTTGGGGCATTCTGCTTTTTATAATGATGAGTAATATCAGTACCAATAATGCGATGACATCGGCATAAAATAGTATAACCCTATCGGGCATTAAAAAATAATTGACGATTAATATTATCACCGGAAAAACCAGAATGTATAACCACTGACTTATGGCCCGTATTTTAGTTTCGCTGGTGCTTAAATGCATGGTGCAGTAGGGTGCCAAAATAATGGCGAAAAGCGGGAATACTGCATTGGTATAAAAAGGCAATTGAAAACGCGATAACGAGAATAATAATAACAGCAATATGCCGCCGCTTAAACTATAATACTCTGCCTGTTCCTGCTTTTTGATAATGCCCCTTACGCGTTTATATAGCGCGAAATAAAACAGCAAACACCAGGGTGCAAATGCCCATAATAAAGTATGGACATAAAAAAACACATCGCCTGATGATTTTTGGCTGATAGGGCCACTGTTGGCAAAGCGGCCAAACTGGCTATCCCATAAAAACCATTTAATACCCGACACATGATGCCTGCCAAATACCAGTTTTTCGGGGTGCATATCAAATTGTATGTATAGCGCGTATAATTCGGGCAGTACCAAAATTAAAGTAAGCAGGTACAGCGCTATAAATTTAAGGCTGAATAATTGGTTCAGCTTTCTTTTAAAAATTAACTGCCCCAGTAAGCTGCCATAAATAGCCACAATTACAAATATGCCCTTGGTCATTATAGCGCAAGCGGTTAACAGGGCAGCCAGTAGCAGATCTGTAACTTTAAAACGTTCCTGCAAATTCGATATATGGTAAATACTGCCTATTATTAATGCCAGCAGGTAAGGCTCGGCGCGTACATCCACATTGCCCATTAGAGCGTACTGGGCGGTCATTAATATCAAAACGGCGGTTGCGGCTATTTTAACATCGTAATATTTGCGGGCGAAAAGGAAAGTATACAACGCCCCCAGCAAAAAAAAGAACAGCGCAGGCAGGCGGTAGGCCCAAACGCTTACACCAAATAGTTTAAAACTTAAAAAAGCCATCCAAAACGGAAAGTGGGGCTTATCAAGCCAGTCCTGGTTGTAGGTAAACAGTTGTATAACGTCTTGCTTATAAAGCATGTTTTTAGCGATAGAAGCATACAGGGCCGGGTCGTCCGTAAAAAAATTTACGTTAATGCCCGCCAGGGTTACCGCTATAGCCAAAACAAACACCAATAAATAAAGCAGCCGTGTACTGTTTTTCATGCATTAAAATAAAGTGTAATAATAAGTTTTTTTGAAGTTTTGCCGGTAATAATTATGGGAGTTAAACAAAAAAAGCCCCTGTCTCACGACAAGGGCCAAAAACTCACAACAATTGTTTAACCTTTCGGTCAATTCCTAACTGCAATGTGAATTCAGATTATAAAACACAATAATCATGCCCGGGTTTTATATAATTTAATAATTAGTTATATGGTGAGTAAATGGCTTTATAATTACAATTAATAGGTGCAACTTATACAATTTCAAACTATATTTGGTTACGAAACCAATTAGTAAATAAAATATTAAGACCATGAAAAAATTATTTCAATTAACGGCGTTAGCAGCTTTTGTAATAGCGCTTTTTACAGTAACAACTACGTTTGCACAGGATGCCCCTAAGATCAAAAAGGCTGTTGATGAAGTTGCCCAAGGTAAAATAGGAAACGCCAATGTTACTATTAACTATGGCTCGCCATCATTACAAGGGCGTGAAATTTTAGGTAAGATAGAACCCTATGGTAAACCATGGCGCGCGGGTGCTAATGCGGCCACTAAAGTTACTACCACGGCCGAACTAAACATTGATGGACATAAACTACCTGCTGGTGTTTACAGTTTATACATGGTCCCTGGCGAAAAAGACTGGAAAGTTATTTTTAATTCTGCCATACCATCTTGGGGTATAGCCAAGGATCCTAAAGGGCCGGGAATGACTGCTGCAAATGATCCAACTAAAGATCTTTTTTCGATAAATGTTAAAGCTAAAGCGGCTGGCCCAACCGAAAAATTAAGATATGAGGTTAGACCAAACGGCATTGCCTTAGTATGGGAAAATGTAGAGGTATTTATACCTGCTAAGTAAATTAAAAATTTATTAGAACAAAAGCCTCCCGAATTTCGGGGGGCTTTTTTATGCGGTTTGCCCACCCTTAAAAAATTATATTTGTAAGCTATGAGTTATAAATTCAGTAAAAATACCGTACAGGGCAGGGTAATAATTATCCTGTTGCTGGCATTGGCTATTTTTTTACTGATGCAGTTTGCCAACCATCCCCATGCGGTTGAGCGTTATTATTCTGAGGGCCTTTATCCGGCTATTTGTTGGGTGCTGCATCCGGTGCTTAATTTATTCCCCTTTAGTGTAGGCGATGTGTTGTATATTTTGGTTGTGGGGTATTTGATTTTTGCCTTGGGCCGTTTTATTTACTTGCTTTTTAAAGGGCAGTTTAAACGTATGGGTTTGTTAACTTTAAAGTTCATCATCAGACTGCAAATAGCCATACTGGTTTTTTATATTTTTTGGGGGATGAATTATTACCGCCCATCGGCAGGCGAGCGGTTAAACCTGCGCGATACCAGCTACACCACCGCGCATTTAATAACAGTAACCTCCATGCTTATAGATAGCGCCAATATTAGCAGACGCAATTTAACAGCTACAGATACCACGCAAAACAACAGCGCCATATTTAAAACCGCCATCAATTCAACACGCAAAATATCTGCCGATTCGGCAAACTTTCGTACTTATTCTCCTAAAATAAAACCATCATTACTTACGCCATTAATGAATTATATAGGTACATCCGGCTATTATAATCCGTTTACCACCGAGGCACAACTCAATTACCAGATGCCTTATTTTGAGCGGCCCATGGTGGCTTGCCATGAAATGGCGCACCAAACAGGTTATGGTGCCGAGGATGAAGCCAGTTTTGCAGGCTACCTGGCAGCCTTAAATACTACAGATAGGTTGCAACGCTACTCGGCCTACCATTACGCGGTTGACGAGTGTATGCACGCGCTGCGCCGGCGTGATACATCGGCTTATAAAACGTTAAGAAAATGTATATCGCCGCAGGTGCGCCATGATTTTTTTACCGAACGCATGTATTGGTTCTCTTTTCATGGTAAAGCGGGGATGTTGAGTGGTATGATGTATGATGATTTTTTAAAAGCCAACAATCAGCCTAAGGGTATGGAAACCTACAACCAAATGGTATTGCTGTTAATGGCGTGGTATAAGTAGGCAGTTTGCAGTGGGCAGTTTTCAGTTAGCGGTGCAGATTGATTTACTGCAAACTAAAAACTGCAAACTAAATATACTGCGTTATAATTTGCTGCAATTGCTTGGCTTGCACTACGCCGCTTTGGCGCCACTTGGTTTCGCCGTTCTTAAATATCATCAGCGTGGGCACGCTTTGAATTTTATAAGCATTTGCCGCTGATGGATTTTTATCAATATCAATTTTTATAATGGTGATCTTATCGCCCAGGCTGCTTTTAACCTGCTGCAATATAGGCGGCATCATTTTACATGGTCCGCACCACTCGGCCGAGAAATCAACCAGTACCGGTTTTTCTGAAGCTATTATTTCCTGGAAATTTGCCATGACATCTATTTATGATCTATATAAAAGTAACTAATAAATAACCTAATTGTGTTGTTGCCCGCACTATTTTACAATTAACAGGTAATTGCCCGGTAACAACTTTAAATTTGCAGCGTTTACCTAAAAACACGTGTTATGGTTACCCCAATAGATAAAAATACCGCACTGGTGCTTATTGACCTGCAGAAGGGCATTTTCCAGACCCCGGCTGCACACCCTGCCGAAGATATTTTAAAAAATTGTGCCGCCCTGGTTGCTGCTTTTCGCGATGCCGGCCTGCCGATTGTTGTAGTAAATGTAGTGCCCGCCGGGCTGTGGACAAAGACCCGCAAGGTGGCAGCATCATTGCCTGCGCAATATCCCGAAGGATGGAACGAGATAGTCCCCGAAATAAAAACCCGGCCTAATGATATTTTTATTACCAAACCCTCATGGGGCGCTTTTAATGATACACCATTGAATGACGAATTGCAAAAGCGTGGTGTTACAGGTATTGTACTTGCAGGCATATCAACCAGTATAGGTGTTGAGGGTACTGCCCGGCAGGCAGTTTTACACGGCTACAATCTAACTTTCGCTATTGATGCGATGACCGACAGGGTTATGGAAGCGCATAATTGCAGCATTAACTATATTTTTCCACGTATAGGCGAAGTAGATACAACAGCAAATATTATTGAAAAACTGGAAGTCCGGGCTTAATCAGGTGGTTAATTGCTGCATTAACTAATTAAAAACAACGCGGGATAAAAAACCATTTTATAATTTCGCCTTTGTGCTTTGTCCGAATGATAACAATAAAAAAGACTTAAGATATTTAAATTTCTTAAGCCTTTTTATTTATCGGATTATACACCGTTACTGTTTGCCGCCAAGTTGCCCCAGTACCGGTGCAAACTTAGTTTCATAATCCTTAGCCTCGGTTTCCAGTTTGTTAGCTAAAGCGGTTTGATGATTGTCTTTAGTTAACTGCGCAAGACCATTTAATATTTGCAGACCAAATTGTATGGTTCGGGTGCTTAACATACTGCCGTTATTTTGCATAACGTAATAATTATAATCAAGCTGGTCTGTAACGTAGTTATTGATGTAGTTGGTAAATTTGTTTGCCAGTACATTATCATGCAGTTGATAGGCTGTTTGGGCCAGCAGGTATTTGCTGCCGGTAACATTTATATCAACATCTAGGTTAGGCATAACGTCATCATACTTATGCATTACTTTTAGTGCCAGGTCAGGGTGCCCTTCATTTATTAATGATTGTGACAGCGTCAGGAACGTTGACATCATTACAGGGTAAAACATGGTGGTTGATTCATGGTCAAGGTAGCGGGCATTTTTAAAATTGCCAAACTTAAATTTGTTCATTACATTGTTATACATCACCATGGTATTGCTTTTTTCCAATTGGTCCCTTAAAGAAGTATCCGGCTTAAACGGAATTAAACGATAGGTAAAGCCTTCTTTATACAAATAAGGTTGCAGGCCAATCAAATTACTTTGGCCTATGGTAGTGGTAAAGCAAATTGGCCGTTTCCAGTTATTATGCGAAAGTATATCCAGCATGGCCAGGTTGTCTTTCATAATATTGTCTGATGTGTACGTCCATTTCAACGTATCAGTAAGTCTGCTTTTTTGGTCGGGTGTTATTACACCATTTTTAAGCACATCATCAGGATTAATGGTGATCTTAAACCTTTTGGTGGGTAAATAATTAGAAAAATTACCGCTTTGGTACTGCACCATAGCATCCTTATTATCTGACGTAATAAAATCAAAAACATCTTTTAACTCAATATAGCCGGGTATGTTTTTATCATTCAATGAAATATAATCGCGCACCCCTTCTTTATATTTATCAAAAGGCATGGTAATAGGCAATGGTGCTGATTCGTTCATTTTCCGTTGCATTTGGCGTATATACCAGTCGCCGGTAAATAGGCTCAGGTTTACAATGCGCACATCGGGGCGTATATTTTCAACCTCCTGGTCATACCATAATGAGTACGTATCATTATCGCCATAAGTAAACAAAATGGCATTTGGCGGGCATGATATCAGGTAATTATAGGCCATATCGTGCGCAACCCATTTGGTCGACCGATCATGCGCTTTCCATTCCTGTTTGGCTAATACCACCGGGGCGGCCAGCAGGCATATTAGGGTAGCAGCTATAGCAGCGGTTTGCGCATTTAGTTTTTTAAGGGCCAAATCTGCAATGGCAATTACGCCCAGGCCTATCCAAATAGCAAAAGCATAAAAGGAGCATACGTAAGAGTAATCCCTTTCGCGGGGTTGTACGGATGGCTGGTTAACATATATTATAATAGCCAGCCCGGTAAAGAACCATAATAAGGCTATAATAAGTGCATCCTTTTTTTTGCGTTTAAAATGATACACCATGCCTATCAAACCAATAACAAATGGCAAGCCATACAAAGGTGTGTAGGTAACGCTATGCAGTACCGATTGCGGTACATGCCTTATGCCATCAAAAATGCCGCTGTTCCAGTCGCCATCTAAATAGCCGGTTAATTTAAAAGGGTTGGCATTTTCCTGCTGACCATCCATATCATTGGTACGGCCAATAAAGTTCCAGAAAAAGTACCTGAAATACATTTGGTAGGTTTGCCAGCTAAAAAAGAAACCCAGGTTGGTGGCAAAAGTAGGGCTCTCGTTTTCGCCCAGTTGCATCCATTGCCTGTAAAACAACGGATCCTGCCCTTCCTGACTATACATACGCGGAAATATGGTAGTGCGGTCGTAAACGTAGTTCTGTTGTTTTCCTATTACCTCATATTGTTTTTCGCCTTTGCGGTACATATTGGCACCTTCAGTTTGGTCAATAATCTTCGAGTCAAAATACGGCCCCGAAACAAGCGGGGTTGAGCCGTACTGGTCGCGGTTAAGATAGCTGTTTAAGGTAAAGGCATTATCGGGATGGGTATTATCTAAATTAGTATTGGCGGTTGCGCGTATAGGGATATATACAAATGAACTATAACCAAAATAAATAAAGGCAACACATAAAAAGGCCAGGTTAAGTGCCGGTTTATTATTACGTATGCTATAAACTATACCAAATACCAGCGCGCCGATCAGCAGTAAAAAAAACACTGCCGCGCCGCTGCCAAAGCCTAAGCCCAGGCTGTTTACAAAAAACAGGTCAAAATACGCGGCAAGTTTTATGGTAAACTGGCGTATGCCAAACTGCACCGTACCCAAAATAACCAGGCTGATAAAAAAAGCTATCCAGGCGCTTTTTGCAGTCGCTTTTTTTGAACGGCGGAAGTAATATACCAGTGTGACAGCCGGTATAGTTAACAAGTTAAGTAAGTGTATACCTATTGATAAACCTATAACATAGGCAATAAACACCAGCCATTTATCCGCGCCGGGTTCGTCGGCATGGGCATCCCACTTTAATATGGCCCAAAAAACCATGGAGGTACAAAGCGCCGAAAGCGCAAATACAATAGTTTCAACAGCCGAGAACCAAAATGTATCAGTAAAAGTAAAAGCTAAAGCACCGGCTAAACCTGCACCCATAATTAATGTGGTGCGTGTGTTATCGCTAAGGTCATCGCGGTTAAGCAATAATTTTTTGGCGAAGGCGGTTATCGTCCAGAATAAAAACATAATAGCCGCCGCGCTTGCAATGGCCGAACCCATATTGGTGAAATAGGGCACTTTAGCGTTATTGCCGAATGACAGCAGCGAAAACAACTTGCCCAGCATAGCAAACAGCGGGTAACCCGGCTGGTGCGATACCTGCAAACGATAGGCGCATGATATAAATTCGCCGCAATCCCAAAAGCTTACGGATGGCTCTAATGTTAAAATATAGGTTGTAGCGGCAATAACAAAGCAAAGCCAGCCTAACAGGTTATTTATTTTTTTATATTCCATTGGATAGAAATAAACGGTTGTTGTTTAGCGGCGTAAATATCATGATTTTTATAACTTATTTTAAAAAAACAATGCCGAGTTAACAAATATTAACAGAATTTAACTGTTAGCACTTCCAATCCGCTGTTTGTGAGGGCGTAGCCAATGGGGTGATTTTTTTGGTAAAATGGTTTACACAACTTTACACATTTAGCAAAAAAATTCGTTAATAAATTGATTATCAATTTATTAGTAAATAATAGTGTAACCCATAAATGCGTCTATATTTTTAGGGTGAAAATTACGCACTGGTTTAAGTTTAGTACAACTTAACTTAGTTGCCATAAGGCATTAATTTTCAGCTTAATAGCAATGAGTTGAAGACTGCATTTCAACAATGTCATTTCGAACGAGGTACGAGGAGAAATCTTGTACATTTTGCATGGCGTATAAGATTTCTCACTACGTTTCGAAATGACACATGAATAGTTGTTTATATTTCCTACTTTTAATCACCTAAAATCAGTTATGAACCAGTTTTTTAAAAAAGCCTTGCGGGTTATTTTACCTGTAGCATTACTATTTACAATTAACGCCCAGGCCCAAGTTCCTGTTGTTAAAACAGATAAGGGTTACATTCGCGGCTTAAGCGAGGGTGGTATAACTGTATTTAAGGGTGTGCCGTATGCAGCGCCGCCAATTGGTGCCCTGCGCTTTAAGGCCCCGCAGCCCCATGCGCCCTGGCGCGATACCTTAGCAGCTACCAAATTTGGTAGCATAGCTACACAGGCCGGTGGCGGATCAGAAGATTGTTTAACGCTTAATGTGTACACGCCAAAGGTTGATAACAGCAAACGCCCGGTACTGGTATGGGTGCATGGTGGCAGCATGACATCGGGCAGCGGTAAAGGGCAAAACGGTCATGCTTTTACGGATAGGGATGATATTGTTACCGTTACCATTAATTACCGCCTGGGTATTTTTGGCTTTACTTATCTGGACGATCTGGGCAAGCAATATGCTGGATCTGGCAATAATGGCGTACTCGATTGTATTATGGCCCTGCGCTGGGTTAAACAAAATATTGCCGATTTTGGGGGCGACCCAAACCGGGTAACCATAATGGGCGAATCGGCAGGGGCCAAGCTGGAAAGCGCGGTGCTGGTATCGCCATCGGCAAAAGGTTTATTTAGCCAATATATTGCTGAGAGCGGCTCCGTACAATGTGTAAGAGATATAAATACCGCCAAAGGCGAACGCGACAGGGTGCTGGCCAAATTGCATTTAACCAAAAAGGAAGCCGCCAAACTGTTAACCATGCCAGCCGATTCGTTAATGAAAGCGCAGGCCGCCGCAACCGCTGGGGTAACCGGCCTGATATTTTTTGGTCCTGTTAATGATGGTGTTGTAATACCACAAGACCCCTATAAATATGCCGCAGCAAAAAAACTGCCTAAAATAAAGGCATTAATGGGTACCAACGCTAATGAGTTTACCCTGTTTATGGACCGATACCCCGAAATGAAAGCGCCGGATGCCGCCGCGGTAAAAGCTTTATTTGCCGATAATGCCCCAATGGTATATAAAACCTATTTAAAAGAGGTTAAAACCTTATCGCCTTATGACGCCGCTGATAAAACATTTACCGAATATATGTACACCATACATAACTACCGCTGGGCAAAAGCTATGGTAAAAGCCGGTATACCTACCTGGGAGTATCGTTTTGATTATATTAAAAATGATGCTTTAAAGGCGGCGCACGCCCGCGAAATGCCCTTTATTTGGTTTGATCCCGAATCAAAAGGGATGGCTGATGCTGAAAAACGGAATTTGGCTATGAATATGCACAAGGCATGGGTTGCCTTTATTAAAACCGGTAACCCCAATATACCCGAGCTACCCCAATGGCCGCTTTATAAAACGGATACCAAACCGGTTATGCTGTTTAATATAAACAGCAGTATTACCAATTTAAAAAAGGTTTTTGATGATAAGGCTTTCCCAACTACCGTAATGGTGTTTAAGCGTTAGCGGATAAAATACTTTTGTCATTTCGAACGAGGAACGAGGAGAAATCTTTTACAAGCGCTTGGAATCGGACGTATAAGATTTCTCCCTACGGTCGAAATGACAGAGGGAAAGACAATGTCATTAAGAAATAGCCTTGTTCTTTTTCAAAGTAATCACGGTTATCTCCGGCCATATACCCAACCTGCCTGAAAAGGCCAGAAACCCAAACCCGCGATTAACATATAGGTAGCGGTTTTTTTCGTTGATTAGCCCGGCCCAGTCCAGGTAACGGTATTGTACGGGGCTCCAGCGCACACCTGCCACCTCAACCCCAAACTGCGCGCCATGCGTATGGCCCGACAGGGTTAGATGAATGGTAGTTGGATTGTACCGTACCTGTTCCTCCCAATGCGTAGGGTCGTGCGATAATAATATCTTGAAGGCGTTTTCGTCAACACCTTTTAGTGCTTTGTTTAAATCGCCTTTTTTTATAAAACCCCGGCCCCAGTTTTGTACGCCTATCAGGGATATTTTCTGACCGTCTTTTTCAATCTCCAAATTCTCATCCAGTAATAACCGATAGCCCAGATCGGCATGGTGTTGTTTTAGTTTTTGCAGATTAGCGGCTTTTTCCTCATCGCTATTCCACTGCATATAATCGCCATAATCATGATTGCCCAGAATAGAGAACTGTCCGTAGGGAGACCGCAGCTTACTGAAATGGGGGATGTATTGTTCAATTTCCCAGGCGGCGTTGTTTACCAAATCGCCTGTAAAAACAAACAGGTCGCTTTTTTGGGCCTGCGCTAAATCAATACCGCGCTGCACGGCGTCGGTATTGTCAAAACTGCCGGAGTGGATGTCGCTCAACTGCGTAATGGTAAAGCCATCAAAAGCTTCGGGCAGATCATCAAAATATAAGGTGGTGCGGTGCAGTTTATAATCATACTTGCCCCTTACCATCGCATAAATAAAACCGAAGAAGGGGAACGCCGCCAGCAAAATAGCCAGCTCGCTTATAAATTTGCGGCGCGACGGGAAATAAGGCTGACCAACCGCACGGCCCGGTTTGGCAACATGGGTAGCAATGCCAGCTATAAACCGGCCAAAATCGCCCAGCGACAGTACCATCGCGAAAACCAGCTTGGTTATAAAAAAGGTAAGGAACAGGCTCAGCATCCATTCGTGAAACGGCCTCATTCCCTGTGCGGTGCTAAAGCTGCTCAATCCGCCTATAAATAAAACGGTTACCCCAACGGATATCAGCAGGTAGCCATAAATTACGGACTGCCT
>NZ_JBDTJZ010000015.1:0-16219 GCF_039935595.1 Mucilaginibacter sp.
CCGCCGGTAATTTTAGTATACAGGCCATATTTTTTGGCAACCTGGCCCAATACGATCAGCTTGTCAGGGGTTATCTCGCCGCCCGGTACACGTGGCACTACCGAGTAAGTACCGCCTTTTTGTATGTTGGCCAGGTAACGGTCATTGCTATCCTGAATTACATCCTGTTTAACAATCAGGTCATTCCATAAGCTGGACATTATGCTGGCAACTACCGGCTTACAAACCTCGCAGCCATCGCCTTTGCCAAAATGGTCTAATACCAAATCGTAATTTTTAAGCTTGTTTATTTTAACCAGATCAAACAGCTCCTGGCGCGAATAATCAAAATGCTCGCAAATAACGTTTTTAATGTATTGGCCGTTTGCTTTTAAGGTGCCGTTTACCAGGTCCTTAACCAGTGGCACGCAGCCGCCGCAGCCTGTACCGGCTTTGGTGCATTTTTTAATACCGTCAAGGTCAGTACAGCCTCCATCGGTAACCGCCGAACAGATGTCACCCTTACTTACTGCCTCACACGAGCATATCAGCGCGTCATCAGGCAGGCTCATTACACCCGCGCCGGCATTGCTCTCGCCCCCGCGCGAACCTAATATCAGATCCTCCGGATCAGGCGGCAGTACAATTTTATTATTAACGGTTTGTAATAATATATTATAAGCTGCAGCATCGCCAATTAAAATACCACCCAACAAATATTTGCCATCATTAGTAATGTTAATGCGTTTGTATGTGCCCTTATGGGTATCTTCAAAAACTATGGTACGGCAATCCGGCTCGGTAATAAAGGCATCGCCAAAGCTGGCCACGTCAACACCAATAAGTTTAAGCTTGGTGCTCATATCAAACCCGGTAAATGATTTATCGCCCTCGGCTAAACAAGCCACAACGGTATCGGCCATTTCATAGCCGGGTGCTACCAGGCCATATATCATGTTATCATATAAGGCACACTCGCCAATGGCAAAAATGCAATCATCGCTGGTTTGCATTTTTTGGTTTACCATAATACCGCCACGGGTACCTACTTCTAAGCCTGATAGTTTAGCCAGCTCATCACGTGGGCGTATGCCTGCTGATATCACCATCATATCCACCGGCAGCAAAGTATCATCATTAAAGCGCAGCGCTTCAATTTTATGCTCTCCATCAAAACTGGCGGTGCTTTTATTAAGGTGGATGTTTAACCCCAATGCTTTCAATTTGGCCTGCAGCATGGCACTGCCCGCCGAGTCAATTTGCCTTGGCATTAAGCGCGGAGCAAACTCAATTACATGCGTTTCTTGTATGCCCAGATCTATTAATGCTTTGGCTGCTTCTAAACCTAAAAGGCCGCCACCCATAACTGCACCTACTTTTGCATTTGCCGCGTAGGATTTGATCAGTTCCAGGTCCTCAATGGTGCGGTATACAAATACACCCTCTTTTTCCACACCAGGAATATCTGGCACAAAAGCTGACGAGCCGGTGGCTAAAACTAAATAATCATAACTTAATTTTAAACCGCTTAAAGCATGTACAGTTTTTTCGGTGCGGTTTATTTCCTGTATGGGATTGCCCAGGTGAAGAGTAATGTTATGATCTGCATACCATTCGGTGGTCGACATGGAAAGGTCGTCGGCAGATTTGCCATTAAAGTATTCGCTGAGGTGTACGCGGTCGTAAGCGCGGCGTGGTTCTTCACCAAAAACTACTATATTGAACCGGGATGATCTGGATACAAGTTTTTCGCAAAACTTGTATCCTACCATGCCATTGCCAACAACTATAATATTTAGTTTAGACATATTTTTAATTTTTAAGTGTTAAAGCATAAGATAAATACATTTAATTGCGACACAAATGCATTTACTTTTAACAAAGTAAGACAAAAAATCAAATTGTTGCAATTTTTTGAAGATATTTTTAATAAAAAACAGCAATTTTTATTAAATTGGATATAAAATTGGTTAATTTTGAACATTATTTTAATTAATGGCATGATATTAATCTATTTTTTGTGCGTTTACTAAATACATAAAACCATAAATCGAATAAAAACATTAAAAATTTAATAGTTTTTATAATATTTTAGATTAAATGATAGAAAAAGAGTCGATTTTTCCTGAATTATATGTTGTAGGTGCAGGCCCGGGCGACCCTGAGCTGATAACTATGAAAGCTTATAAGGTTTTACAGGCTGCTGATGTGATTTTATACGACAATTTAGCCAATAAAGAGTTATTAAACCTTGCAAAACCCGAATGCGATAAAATATATGTGGGTAAACAGCCGTATGGTGCATATACCTCGCAGGAAGAGATACTGGAGATGATAAAACATTTTGCCTTTACCAAAGGCAAGGTAGTACGCCTTAAGGGCGGCGACCCATTTATTTTTGGGCGTGGCTTTGAAGAAATATTATTTGCCCGCGAAAACGGCATCACCACGCATTTTATACCCGGCATATCAAGTATGCAGGCGGTTGGGCTGGAGGACATACCGCTTACTCACCGCGCGGTGAGCGAGGGTATTTGGGTGGTAACGGGCACTAAAAAGGATGGCACGCTATCAGGCGATCTGCGGCTGGCTATGCAAAGTAACTCAACCGTAGTAATATACATGGGCATGAAACAACTCGGCCAAATAGCGGATACCTATATAGACGCCGGTAACGGCAATATGCCGGCGGCTATTATTCAGCATGCCTCGTTACCCAAGCAAAAAATGGTAAAAGGGCTGGTAAAAGACATTGCCCAAATGGCCGAAAGCAAACAATTAACCCACCCGGCAATTATCATTATCGGGCCGGTTGTTGACTTATATAAGTAATACAGGATATGAAGATAAGAATTAAAGGAAACTCGCTGCGCTACCGCCTTACCCGTACAGATATTGCTACGTTTACCAAAAACGGTTACCTGGAAGAGCAAACCAATTTTGGTGGGGATATTTTAACCTATTCATTGGAAGGCACGGGCGCCGCAGAGTTATACGCTACGTTTAAAGACAATAGGATTACTCTTTATATGCCTTATGCGATGGCCGCTGAATGGATAGGCACTGACCGCGTAGGCTACGAAAGCAAAACCAATGATTTTTACCTACTGGTTGAAAAAGATTTTAAATGCCTGGATAATGTGGCCGAGGACCAGAGCGATAATTACCCTAATCCGCTGGCTAATAAATAAGATTTTTAGTGCTTCGCGACCGTGGATATTTGGCACACTTTGAAACAGGTAAATAAAGGCTTTAGCCAAAAGTTCCCATCAACCCGGTCAAGCGCATCCACACTTCACCATTACGGTGTGGTAATGGTAAATTAATCATTAATGGCCGACTTAATTGCGGCTTCTACATCTTCAGAATACCCTTCGCTAACAAAGCTTATTTTACCCGATTTATTAATTAGAATATAAAGAGGAAAACCATTCACTTTATAATCTTTCTTCAATTGCTCACTGCCAACCAACATAGGTAAAGCAATGTTCCTTTTCTGTATTAGCAATTTTGATGGTGCCAGCTGTTTAGCGTCACTCGTTATACCGTAAATTAATAATCCTTTGCCTTTATATTTTTCATATAGGTTTTCTACCTTAGGCATGGCCTCCATGCAAGGCCCGCACCATACTTCCCAAAAATCAAGCAATACAACTTTGCCTTTAAAGTCATTAGTTGATACTTTTTTATTGTTAAATGATATTAATTCAAAATAAGGTGCCGCAATTCCCTTTAAACCGTATGCCGGGTTTTGTGCCACATTATTAGTAATAATTTGCTGATTGTATTCAGTTAAAAAAGTGGGCGATGTAAAATCATAATTAAACTGCGGCTCATTAACTTGAATATTTGTGATCTGGTAATAAAGATCCTGTACACGTCCCAATGGTTCCTGGTGACTCCTCACAGCAATGGGCAACATGGTCTTTTTGTCAATAGTAACTATTTTATATCTTTTGCTTACATCTTCCTGCTTATAGTCAGCGTACTTGATTGTAAGATAATATTGTTGGGTATTTTGCGATAGCATAAACCCAATCGCCTTTGAAGTATCAAGTTTTACCAGGTCGGTTAATATTACATGCCCCCCGGCTGTACTATAAAAAACATGTGACAGATCAACTGGATTTGTATTTATTGTATAGGTTTTAGTATTATTATTAGCTTCATAAATCAGGTGTCCATTATAAATAGTTTCAACGTTTACATCATCCAGTTTGCACCAAAATTGAAAACCATAGAGAGCATCTGCTACATCTGTTTTAATTTTTACGCTGCCTGTCATTATGCGTGTATCACCTGTAACCAACGTATCTGTTCTTTTAAGTGAATATGACGCCGTTTTAAGCATGTGCTGGGCCGCATAAACGCGGGCTATAATCTCTTTTGGAGTTTGTCCCAATACAACATTGCTAACTAAAATAACAATGCCAATAATTATTGTTTTTTTCATCTGTTTAGGTTTTAATTCACAACAAACATATTGGGTTTTAATAATCAAATTTTCATTATTAGACGGGAGGGCAGATATATTAGACCAATAAGGCTATAGTGGCTTTTGTCGAAAAAACATGGGGGTTGGCCGAAAAACAGGTACTTGTTTTTTATCGCTTGCTAAAAAAAGAATTTATATAGTTTACTTTAACTAATATGAGCACGATAAAAGCCTACTTAAATGACAAATACCTGCGCATTGAAATAGCGTTTTTTATTTTCTATTATTTTTTGTTTAATATATTAACCAGCATTGAATATAACCTTGTTGAGCCGCACATAAGGCAATACCCCAATCCTTTAAACCTTACCAATCATTTTATTTTCGCACTGGTAAAAATTATACCAGTTTGGATATTGTATAAGGTAATCATTCAAAAGTATCTGTTCAATAAAAGGTATTGGCGGTTTTTGCTATTGATGGTGGTTTACCTGGTGCTGCTAAACTTTTATAATTTATATATTAACTGGCTCATTACACATTTAAGCTTTTTGCCACAAAGTGTAATTAATGAAGCTACGGCAACATATAAAGCCAATGTTCTAATTCATTATGGTGGCACTATGTATATGTTAAGAGAGTATATGGTGTTGCTATTTTTGGCTTATTTTATCAGATCAGCCAGGCAGGAAAAACAAATGAACGAGCTTAAACAGCAACAACTAAACGCCGAATTAAATTATTTAAAAGTGCAGCTACAGCCTCATTTTTTCTTTAACACACTAAACAATATTTACTCGCTGGCCTTGCAGCAATCCGTACAAACCGCCCCATTGGTAGCAAAACACGCCGATATGATGCGGTACATATTGTATAACTCATCCGGGCAGTTGGTAAGCTTGCAACAGGAAATTAATTTTTTAAAAAACTATACCGAAGTAGAAGCTGTACGCTATCCCGCAGGTATCGAAATAACATTTGAAGTACAGGGCATAAGCAACAACGCACTAATTGAACCGTTGTTACTGTTGCCGTTTATTGAGAACACCTTCAAGCATGGGATACGCGAGGAAATAAACTCCGGCTATGTTAAAATAGTGGTATGCCAGGTTGAAAATGAACTTACTCTTGAAACCAAAAACACCAAAGCCCCTATAAACAACCACGGAGGAGCCACACCGGGTATTGGGTTAGAAAATGTAAAAAAACGATTGGCTATACTGTACCCTGATAACCATCAACTGGAAATAAAGGAGTATGGGTGCGTTTTTGAAGTATATTTAAGCATAACCTTGAAATAAATGATCAGATTCATAATTGTTGATGACGAGCCTTTGGCCCAACAGGTTTTAGAAAAACATATTAACCAAACTGTAAACATGCTATTGGTGCAAAGTTGCAGCAATGCACTGGAAGCCTTTGATATACTTAGCCGGGAAAAAATTGACTTGATATTTTTGGATATTAAAATGCCTAAACTAAACGGGATTGATTTTATAAAGACACTTAAAACCCCACCCGCTGTAATTTTCACCACAGCTTTTTCTGAATATGCCGCAATGAGCTATGAGTTGGATGCTATAGATTATTTGTTAAAACCAATTACCTATGAAAAATTTAACAGGAGCATTGCTAAGTTTTTAAAATTGCACACACCGCAAATAGAAGTTTCAAATTATTCTTATTTTAAGGTAAATGGCAAGCTGGTTAAAATTGATCATAAAGACATCATTATGGCTCAATCGGTTAAAGACTATATCGTAATAAAAACGCGTGATGAATCTTATATTACTCACATGACCATGAAATATCTAGTCGAATTATTGCCGGAAAAACTATTTACACGCACACATCGCTCTTATTTAATTGGCGTTGAACATGTTTCTTCAATAGGAAAAAGCACCGTAGAATTAGGCGGGGTAAAGGTACCTATTGGCGAAAATTACCGATCAGGTATTACTGGATTAATATTATAATACAAACGAACACCTCACAAACTAGTCATAATACGCGAAGGATATGGCAAAATTTTAACTTAAATTTATGGTTAACACTTTTTTGATAAAAAAATTTATAATAATTTGATTATCAATTATTTAACCATAAAGTATAGTGAAAATGTGTTAAGTTGTGTTAACCCAGTGTTTCAGGGTTCTGCTTGTCGCACCCAGATTGTCATTTCGAACGAAGGAACGAGCGAGAAATCTATATACGTGCTTGTCAATATCTGTGTATAGATCTCTCACTATCGTTCGAGATGACATAAAAATTATAACGCAAACGAATACCCCACAAATCGCTCATGATGGGCAAAAGATAGGGCCACATCTAAAGGCGTGCCGCCGTCTAAAACAACCGGGTAGCCAATTTCGCTCTTGGCTATGTTTAAATCAGCAATTCCTAAAACTGAACTTAATTTTATAAGCGAGAATGCTATTGCCTCCCGCGATTGGTGCTCATGGTCGGTGTGCTCAACTAACTGAAAGCCCCAGTAAACATTTTCAAACTGTTCATCTTGGCTAACAACGGTTGTTATCAGTTCGGGATGTAATTTTGCCCGGAAATACAGCTGCTCGCTGCCGTAAACAATACTACCTGTTATATAATTTTCGGTGTTATGTTCACTATCCCAATAAATTCCTGTAAAGGGTGTTAAAGCATGCCCGGCAGGAAAATTTACCTGCTGAACAACAAACTTTATGGGCGAAAACATGAGCCCTGCATCATGCCTTTTATAATATTTGTAGGCTGCCTCTTTAACCGACCATAGTAACCATACAAATTTTTCAAAAGGTATATCAGCCTGGGTTTGCTGATATAGGGCCTGTTCGGCAACGTTAAGGAATTTGGAATAAAAACGACTGCTTTTGGTGCGCCGAATATCAATAGCGTTTAGGGCTACAATATCATTGCCCGTACTTTTCACGCAGTACGGTTCATTTTTTCGGCAATTACGTCAATGCAATTACCTACGTTGTACATTTTTTCGGCAGCGTCAAAATCTATCTCAATATTATATTGCGACTCGGCATCAATTATAATATCAACCAAATTAGCCGAGTTTATTTTCAAGTCCTTTATTAAGTCAGTTTGTTCATTTATCCCCTCCAGTATTGTTTTATCTTCCGTGTAAGGGGCCAGTACTTTTTTCAGCTCGTTTAAAATAGCTTTTCTATCCATTTGTTACGCTTTGTATTTTGAAATTATTAAACAGCTGTTAACATCGCCAAAGCCAAAGTTAGCTTTTGCTATAGTATTAATCTCTCTGTCTATCTTTTTTGTTGGCAAATTGTTTGTCCCTATCATATCTACAATCTCCGGTATCGGGTCTTCCAGATTAAGGTTAGGATGTGCAAAGTTATACTTTAGTTGCAAAACTGCGGCAACCATTTCAATCGAACCTGCTGCACTAAGCGAATGGCCCACCATTGACTTTAGCGAATTAACCAGCGGAAAATCATCCTCTTTGCGCTTTAAAGCCTGAACCCAGTTTTTAATTTCCAGCCTATCGGCAATGGTGGCGGTTAAATGGCCGCTAACCAGATCAATAGCCTCTGTTGATATTTTGGCATCGGCAATAGCGTCTTCAATGCATTTAACTACTCCTACCGCGCCGGGGGCCGTCATGCTGCCACCATTGCGCTGCCCACCCGAATTGGTTGCGCCACCCAGCACCTCACCATAAATTTTGGCACCACGGGCCAAAGCAAATTCCAGATCTTCCAATATTAACGCTCCCGCGCCCGATCCGGGGACAAAACCACCCGCGCTGGCGCTCATGGGTCGCGATGCACGTTCAGGTTCATCGTTATATTTACGGGATAATACCCGCATGGAGTCGAACCCGCCAAAAACATAACGGTCAACATATTCGCAGCTGCCCACCACCATACGTTTGGCCATGCCATATTTTATATACTCATAACCCATTAAAATAGATTGTGTGCCAGTAGCGCAGGCGGCAGAGTTATTAATTATTTTATTGCCTAAGCCCAGCCTGCCTGATATATAGGCCGTAATACCGCTGTTCATGATCTGCTCAACCACGCGCGAGCCTAATTTTTTTGATTCTTTGGCATCTACGCGGGTGATGGCCATTTTAATTACATCGGTATCGGCAACGCTGCTGCCAAATACACAGCCGGTATCCCAAAGGGTATCTTCGCCTGCAATTTCATTACCCGCATCTACCCAGGCATCCAGCGCGGCGCGTATGCCAAAAGCAATTCCTTTCCCTTTTAAGCCATACAGCGATGTTTCGGTAATGTAACCCTGTAGCTGCTCATTTTCAAATTCCGGGAAACCGCCTACCTGGCAATTAAATTTAAGTTCCTCAAATTCAGGAATGAACCGTATGCCCGATATGCCATTCTGTATAGCGTGCAAAAAATCGGTCACGCCTATACCGTTGGGGGCCACTACTCCTAAACCTGTAATAACAACACGGTTACCCATTTATACCCTCTCTTTTTGCCGCGTTTTTTATCACGCCCGAAAATGTGCCTTTTGCAACCAATTCATTTGCCGTATTGTGCATTTCAATTAAACATTTTAGTTTACCAAAGCGAAAATATTGTTTTTTAGAAGTTACTATAACTTTTTCTTCTGGTAATACCATTTTATAAAATTCCACATTGGTTGAGGTAAGCAGCGGGAACGACCCATGGTCCATTACCACCCCTTTTTCCTTTACGCCGCTTAGCATTAAATGTATCCCTAAAACCACCAACCCTATCTGCGCCATTATCTCGGTAATTATTACCCCCGGTGTAACCGGGTTACCCGGAAAATGGTCCTCGTAAAAAAAGGAGTCGCCTTTTAAGGTATAATCACCAACAACGCCATCATCATTTAGTTTGATAATATTATCTACAAACAGAAATGACGATTTGTAAGGTAAATAGTTTAAAATATTGTTCATTATAAATAATTTTCTCTGTCATTTCGAACATAGTGAGAAATCTATACATATTCATTAGTGATTAGCATGTGTATAGATTTCTCCTTCGTCGAAATGACAATTTGTGTTAACTGCAAACTGCCCACTCACAACTACCCACTACTTACAATGTTCTCCTCCATCCACATGTATCACTGTTCCGTTTATCCAGGCGGCCTCATCAGTGCATAGCAAGTATATTACATTGGCTACATCCGCAGGCTCGGTCATGCGGCCCAGCGGGTTGCGGCTTACTGTTGTTTTTAACAGGGTTTCACTATCCGGTATTCTTAATAACGATGGGGTGGCCGTAATGCCTGCCTGTATCAAATTAGTTTTTAAGCCATATTTAGCCAACTCAACCGCCATATATTTAGTTAAACTTTGCAAGGATGCTTTGGCTATAGATACCGCCGCGTAGCCTTCCCAATATTTATCCTCGCCCTCGCTGGTTAAGCCAATTATTCGGGCATCGCTGTAAAAAACGTCTTTAGCTAAAAGGTCGCGAGTCCAGTCTAATAAACTGGTGCCCATGGCATAGGTAGTTAATTGTATATCGGCCATGCTCAATGCATCGGCACCCATAAGGGGTTTAAGGTTGCCGCGCGCTATGGAATGTAATAGCAGTTTAACGCTATTTTTTTTACCACCAGCAAATTCTTCAATAAAGGCAACACGGGCAGCCTCATCAAGCGCATTGATATTATAAGGCTCAATGGTTACGTTATTAGTTGAAGCTATTGCAGCCAGGCTTTCTTTAAATGTACGTGCGGCAGCAGCAGTTTCGCGATACAATACAGCTATGTTCATGCCATGCCTGGCCAGCTTTTGTAAAGCAGCAAAACCAAACCCGCTTGATCCACCTAAAATAACGGCCCACTGGCCCGAGAATAATTGATTATTATTTTGCACTCAATATTATTTATCAGGTAATATAAGTAAAATCCAATATTACCCAAAAGTAAAGGAAAGTTAGGGTTTTTTGTTTTGCCTGTATTTTTAACTCACCCGGTCATCACTACGTTCGACCACCCTCTCTATGCTAGAGAGGGGTTTTTATTTGTAGGTTGTGAGTTGGCACCCTCTTTCGAAGAGAGAGGGTCGACAAGCGAAGCGTAGTCGGGGTGAGTTGACGGATCGCGTTTATTCAACTCACGTAAGCATTTAAACCATCCCAATACACTCAGGTCAAACCTACACAATCCCGGCTGCCACTAAATTAGGCTGCTTGGTATAAATATTTATATTTGTGTGCATACTGATTGAGCCCATATGAAGTTAAAAATATATTTTATCTTAATTATCTTGTTTACGGGTACCGTGACGTTTGCCAAAAGCATTAAGTTTGATAAAGCTCAATTTTATGAGGTTATTAAAACCGGCAATAAAGAAAGTATTGATGAGGAATTGGACCTGGTTACCGCATCGGATATAGCAGAAAAAAACGGATACGAAGGATTTTTACTGATGCGGAAGGCCGGATTGGTAACACGACCTGCAGAGAAGCTAAAACTTTTTAAAGCCGGCCGTATTAAACTGGAAACGGCTTTGTTAAATGACGCTGATAATGCCGAATATCATTTTTTACGGCTGATTATACAGGAAAAGGCTCCTAAAATAGTCAAGTATAATAAAGACCTTGAGGCCGACAGGCAGATCATTACCAAAGCATATAAAACCTTACCCCCTGTTGTTCAGCATGCTATTGCCGACTACGCCAAAAATTCAAAAGCATTGAAAGCCCAGGACTTTTAATTTAGCCGCATGACTAAAAAAGTATTAGCCATTTATTATTCTCAATCAGGCCAGTTGGGCGATATTATTGACAATTTTACGGCACCTATAGAAGCCTCTGGCGCAACGGTAGAAAAAGTGCGTGTAAGGTTGGCTAATGAACCTAACTTCCCGTGGACGGCCGATACTTTTTTTAGTGTGATGCCCCACTGCCAGTTGGATGTTCCTGCTGATTTGCAACCATTTGAGCTGAAAGAGAAAAAATACGATCTGGTAGTTTTAGGTTACCAGGCCTGGTTCTTGTCGCCAAGTATCCCGTTTAACTCGTTTATGCAAAACGAGGAGTTGAGGGCCGTATTAAAAGATACCCCTGTAATTACGGTAACCGGTGCCCGTAATATGTGGCTTAATGCTTTTGTAAGGGTTAAAAAATTGCTGCGCACCGCCGGGGCCAACCATGTAGGTAATATTGCTTTGGTTGATAAACACCCCAACCCGGTAAGCTTTGTTACCATCTTCCATTGGATGCTGCACGGAAAAAAAGACCGCTACTTAAACATTTTCCCCCCTCCGGGTGTTGCTGATGCGGATATAAAGCATACCCAAGTATTTGGCGAAAGCGTTGTACCCCATTTAAACACCAATGATTGGAGCAGTTTACAGGACGAACTGGACAACCAGAAAGCAGTGGTGCTTAATTATAACCTGATGGTGATTGAAGGTGTAGCAGGAAAGATATTTAGGGTTTGGGCCAATATCATAGCTAAAAAGAAAAATAAATTACCCTGGATAAGGGCTTTTAAATATTACCTTTTAATTGCTTTTTTTGTGGGTGCGCCAATTGTGGTTACTATTGATGCTATTTTATTCAGGTTTACTTCGCCAAAACGTATTAAGGCGCGTAAGCAACATTTTTTAAATTTAAACTAAGGTATGCCTGTTTATATTAACAATACTTCTATTTTTTTACCGAATAAGCCTGTTCCTAACGAGGATATGGAACTTTACCTGGGCTATATCAACAACAAGCCATCCAAGTCAAAAAACATAGTGCTGCGCAATAATGCCATTAAACAACGCTATTATGCTTTATCTAAGGGTGGCAAGCCAACGCATACCAATGCGCAAATGACCGCCGAGGCTGTGCGCAACTTATTTAAGGATGATCCCGAAGAAATAAAAAAAATTGACTTGCTATCGTGCGGCACTTCATCGCCCGACCAAATGATGCCATCGCACGGGGTAATGACCCATGGCTGGCTGCCCGAGTCCGAAGCTATTGAAGTGGTATCACCATCGGGCGTTTGCTGCGCGGGTATGCACGCCTTAAAATATGCCTATATGGCCATTAAAACAGGCGACTCGAAACTTGCGGTAGCAACAGGCTCCGAACGCTTTTCGGGCTTATTGGTATCAGACGTGTTTGAAGAAGAGGCGCAGAAACTAAAAGAGTTAACAGCCAACCCGTACATCGCTTTTCAAAAAGATTTTTTAAGGTGGATGCTGAGTGATGGGGCATCGGCGTTTTTAATGTCTGATAAACCAAACGAGGAAGGTATAAGCTTGAGAATAGAGTGGATAGAAGGCATATCCTACGCCAACGAAATGGAAACCTGTATGTATATGGGTGCCGATAAAAATGCCGATGGCACACTAAAGGGATTTATGGATTATACGCCCGAAGAGGTGATGACCAAATCTATCTTCAGTGTTAAGCAGGATATTGGCTTGTTGAGTGATAACATTGTCCCGCTTGGCGGAAAAAAAATAAAAGAGATCTTTGAACGCAAGGGACTTACCGCAAAGGATATTGATCACTTTTTACCGCATATCTCCAGTGATTTCTTCCGCAGTAAAATTTACGAACTGGTTGAGATATATGGCGGCGGTATCCCTTATGATAAATGGTTTATTAACCTGTATACCGTAGGCAATGTAGGCGCGGCATCAGTTTATTTAATGATAGATGAGCTGTTCCATAGCGGCCGGTTAAAAAAAGGCGAGAAAATATTGTTGCTGGTTCCAGAAAGCTCACGTTTCTCGTATATGTACGCGTTGCTAACGGTTTGTTAACCCATCCCTATAAGAATGAAAAAGGAAGATGTTCCGCAGGATGTAAGCGCCTTGGGTAAAATTACCAAAGAGGTTTGCTATGCTACGGATAGCGAGGGCAAGTATGTTACTGAATTAAGCAAAGGTTGGGACGTAAAAATTACTGCCCTTGATAAAGCCTGGGAAGACATAGATGTACGGATAGCCAATGCCAAACAAAAAGTTTTAAATGGCGAGGCCAGTCCACTGCTGTTTTTTATTGAACAGGGGATAATGGATATCAGCCTGCTGGCTGATTATACCGGGTTTTGGAAATGGCAGATAAAGTGCCATTTGAAACCTGGAGTATTTAAAAATTTAGCTGATAAAAAGCTGCAACGTTACGCCGAAGTGTTTAATGTAAGTGTGGATGATTTGAAAAACATGAAGGTGCATGGAGCTTAAATTTAACCACATACAAGCCGCGCATTGCGAAAATGGCGTTACCACGAGCTTGTTAAAAAATATAGGCGTTAACCAAATTACCGAGCCACTGGCCTTTGGCATTGGCGCAGGTTTGTTTTTTGTATATATCCCCCTCATGAAAATAAATAACGGGCCGGTTATAGCGTTTCGAACTTTGCCGGGCCTTATATTTAAACGTACCTGCAAAGCACTGGATATCCCGGTGGTGCGCAAAAAATTCAGCTCGCGCGAAAAAGCGGAAGCTTTTTTACAGCAACAACTGGCCGAAGGCCGCCCCGTAGGCTGTCAGGTTGGTGTTTATTATTTAACTTATTTCCCAAAAGAATACCGTTTCCATTTTAATGCCCATAACCTGATCGTATACGGCAAAGAAGAGGACAACTACCTGATAAGCGACCCGGTGATGGAAACAACCACCACGCTAACCAGTTATGAATTGGAGCGGGTGCGCTTTGCAAAAGGGGCCTTAGCGCCCAAAGGTCAGTTATACTACCCTGTAACCGGAAAACCTGTTACCGATGAACAAATTAAGCGCGGCATTAAAAGCGGGATACAAAAAAATGTACAAAACATGCTGCACATACCCGGGCCAATTACCGGGGTTAACGGTATTAAGTTTACTGCCAATCGCATTAAAAAATGGCGGGATAAATTAGGCTTGAAAGAAGCAGGGTTATACTTAGCGCAACTTGTGCGTATGCAGGAAGAAATTGGCACTGGTGGCGGTGGTTTCCGCTACATTTACGGCGCGTTTTTGCAGGAGGCGTATGCTTATAACCAGATGGACGAAATGCTGAAGATATCGCAGCTGTTCACCCAATCGGGCGACCTTTGGCGCACCGCGGCTGTACAGGCAGCGGGTATTTATAAGGGCAGGTTAGGCAGCCAGGAAGATTTTAACCAAATGGGCGATTATCTGCTGGAAATTGCCGAAATTGAAAAAAACGCATTTACGCAGTTGAATAATTTAAAATGGAACTCATAGAACCCTTTGCTATTGACATACAAAACATGGGCTTCCGTTTTCCTGATAACGCGGAGGTGTCTTTTACCAACCTGAATTTACAGGTAAAAAAAGGAGAACGTTTCGGGCTGTTTGGTCCTAATGGCGCGGGTAAAACCACATTGATGAATTTAATGACCGGCGTATTGCAGGTTAAAGAGGGCAGCATTTCGCTGCTGGGTCATAAAATAGGGCATCAAACAAAAGAAGTGAATAAGTTGTTCGGCTTTGTTCCGCAAGATTTTTCATTTTACCAGGAATTATCCCCTGCCGAGAATTTGGAGTTTTTTGGTGCATGGGCAGGGTTAAATCAGCAACAAATAAATCAACGTACAGATGAGTTGCTGCATATTTTAGGACTATCAGACGTAAAAGATAAAGCCGTAGAGAAATTTTCGGGCGGGATGAAACGCAGGGTAAATCTGGCTATTGGCGTGATACACAACCCGCAGGTTTTATTTTTAGATGAACCTACCGTTGGGGTTGATGTGCAAACCCGCCACGCAATTATGAACTACCTGCGCACATTAAATGACAACGGTACTACTTTGATATATACCTCGCACCAGCTAAGTGAGGCCGAAGACCTGTGTGAGCATATTGCCATGATTGATGACGGGAAGATCATTACCCAGGGTAATATTGATGATGTTTTAAAAGAGCATAAAAACGAAACGCTGGAAGAACTATTTATAAACTTAACAGGTAAAGCCTACCGCAACTGATGTTTAAACTCTGGGCAACTATAAAAAAGGATGTGCGGGTACTACTTCGCGATAAGGTTGGAATAGCCCTGATGTTTGTAATGCCTATTATTTTGGTGATAGTGGTTACCAGCATACAAAACAGCACGTTTCAGTTGGTTAACAAAAACAGGCTGCCTATACTTATTAGTAACCAGGATACCGGGCAATCAAGCAAACAATTGATAACGGCCATTAACAAAATAGGCATGTTTAAAGTAGCGCAACTGCCTGGTACTGCCAATGAAAAAATAATTGCCGATGCCATGCACAACCAGGATGCCATGCTTGGCATTGTGATACCGGCAAACTTTTCGGCAAGGGTAAAGGCTAAATCAAAAAATGTAGCGGGTAAGGCGTTAACCAGCTTCGGCTTGCAGGGCGACTCGACCCAACACAAGGTAGGCGATGTTGACCCGCTGACCTTTTATTACAACCCCATTTTACAGGAATCATTACGCTTATCAGTTAAGGGTGCCCTGCAAAGCGCCCTGCAAATGGTTGAGAGCCGCGAAACTTTACGCACCCTATACTTCGCCCTCAACGAAACTGAACTGCCCGAGAAGCTTGAAAATGATATGCTGAACAACCGCACCCGTATAAACGAGGTACCTGTTTCCAAAGATGGCCTGCGGCAAACACCAAACGCTACCCAACACAACGTGCCCGCTTGGACCATTTTTGCCATGTTCTTTATCATCATGTCGTTAGGTGGCAGCGTGGTGAGGGAAAAGGTGAGCGGAAGTTTTATCCGCTTAAAAACATTACCTACCAACTACGCGGTGGGTTTATTATCTAAACAGATAACCTATATGGGCGTCACCATGCTGCAGGCATTGGTAATATTTTCTATTGGGATATTGTTATTC
>NZ_JBDTJZ010000016.1:0-10156 GCF_039935595.1 Mucilaginibacter sp.
ATGACGCAGGGTAAGAGTCAAGAACTTTTTTCACTTTTTTTGGAAGGCATAGTTATAGCGTTGCCCTTTAAGCGTAAACGACAATGAATTATGCTTCTATTTATCATTGCCGTTGGCCTCTGCAAACTGAGTGCAGTTAAATAGGAATGGCTTTAGCCAAATTCACCACCACGAAATCCTCTTTCGGCGAGTCGCAGGTTGGACAGCAGTATTCAGCTAAGTTTTCAAATGGTGTACCCGGGGCTATGCCATTTATCTGATCGCCGTAGGCTTCGTCATAAACACTAAGGCAATTTTTACATTGATGTACCTGGTGGGTAGCAACAACTGTTTCTTCAACAGTTTCTTCGGTTATGCCGGTATTAACACTTGCATTGCTTTTAAGGCTGTAAAACCAATTGCACAGTTCAATTAAATGCTTGCTTAAATCGCTTTTGGCAACGTTTGGGCGATAAACAATGGTGTCTTTAGAGTTTGGGTTAAAATCTTTGGTATGCTGTATCTCAAAAAATTCGCCTTCCAATTTTTTTAACACTATCGACCCGCACAACCCGGTTTTAGGTTGTTTTTTTATAGCGAACGATAAGCGGTAGGTACGCAGGTCGGCATCTTCAAAATCACGTACCAGTTGTTTTTTAAGGTCGAGGCAGTAATCGCAGGCATCCTCTATCTGCCAGTTCAGTTCGTTTGCGGCATGGCGCACGTTAATACGGTATTTATTGAGAATAACACCCCAGCTATCTCTGTCCTTTTGCTCAATGCCTTTTATTAAAAGCGATTTCCACGGGGTTGTATATAGCTGGCCAACCCGTGTTTGCATACATAGCGCGCAAATATCCTTCAAAAAGTCAATCGCAAACAATTCATCACGGCGGTAAATACCCAGCCATTGCTTGTTGCCATAGCGGTTAAAACCTTCGTAATAGGGTAACTGAAAATCAGGAATTTTTAGCGGCTGAATAATAGGTTGCATTACAAAATTCCCCTTACTGGTTACCAGCTTGTGTAAAAAGGCCGAGTTAACCTTGGCCTGATCATAAAACATATTTTTATTAGCGAAGATTACCTCCTCAATACATTTGCTGATACTTGCCACATCGTCCGAGTATACCAGCGTGGGCCAGCAATACAGGATATTGGTTTTGGGGAAGCGGATATACAGGTACCAGTAATTGCTAATATCCGAAGAAATAAAATTCAAGTTCCCCGTAAAAAATGGGGCGAACGTTTGGTTGCTATCCACCACGTTTATTTTAAGCGTGGGTTTATGGTTAAAGCCATCAAAAATATCTTTATAAACACCCTCTTTTACCCAGTTCTCATAATTGAAAACGGTATCGGTAACGTACGAGCTTAGAATGTTGGGGTAGTTATCGGCATCCAGTTCAAAAGCTATCTCGGCACTTAGCATATCGTTTTCCAGATCCTCAAGGTATTCGGCCCCTATGGTAAAATACAATTGCTGGCGGTTACCCAAGCGAATATGCCTTGCCTCGGCTCTCTCGGCAATGAGCAATATCTCGTACATATCCCCGGCAGATATTACGCCGCCCGGCAAGTTAATTTTTATCAGGTGTTCGCTTTTCTTTTTCATACCGTTACCTGGGTTAATTTTTGCAATGCTTCATCCAACAGGCGTTTAACCTCCGGCTTGCACGACCCGCAACCTGTGCCGGCCCCGGTAGCGCTGCAAACATCATTTAAGGTATTGCAACCCTCGGCCACTTTTTTGCGGATATTATCGGCACCTACATTATTACAGCTGCAAACCAGTTTGCCCAATACAGGCTCGGCTTGCTTACCGCTGCGCAATAACGACAGGCGTTTTTCGCTAAGCTCGGTTTTGTTGGCTATCAGTTCTCTAAACTCCTGGAACTCGCTCTTGTCGCCCACTAAAATAGTGCCCACCAGCCTGTCCTGATGAATGATGCATTTTTTATAGTAGCGTTTGGCTTTATCTATAAAAACTATCTCTTCGTAATTTATATCATCCGGACTTTCAGACAAACCTATGCTGCATAGATCAAACCCATGGATTTTAATAATATTCATAAACAGGCTGCCTTTGTAATAGCTGGCTATATCGCCGCTTATAAAGCGGGCCATTACCTCGGCCTGTTGTTCGGCGGCGGCAGTTATGCCGTATAAGGTGCCCTCAAACTCGGCAATCTCGCCAATGGCAAATACATCAGGATCGCTGGTTTGCATACGCTGGTTTACTATAACGCCGCGTTTACAAGCCAGTCCGCTGTCCTTTGCAATTTCTAAATTTGGTGTGGTACCAATGGCCAATATCATGGCGTCGCAGTTTATTTTGCGCCCGCTTTTTAAACCAACCCCTGTTAGTTTTGAGCGGCCGTAAAATAGCTGCACTTCGTCATCATAATAAATATCACAACCCTGATCAACCATTTCCTCGTGCAGTAAGCGGCTACCCAACTCGTCTAATTGTCTGTTCAAAAAGCGCGATACCCGCTGTACAATGGTTATTTTAATGCCAATTTCGCGCAGCGATGCCGCCATCTCCAACCCCAGCAAACCACCACCTACAATTACCACATGCCCGTTCGGCGAAATATGCTTTTTAAAGTTATCGGCATCATTACGGTTACGCATGGTAAATATGCCTGGCAGGGCAGGTACGTTTTTAGGCACTGATGCACGGCTGCCGGTAGCCAGCAGCAAAATATCGTACGTGGTTTTTATCCCTCTTGAGTCTATTACAAATTTGTTTTCGCGGTCAATTTTATCAACGGTAACACCACGATACATTTTGATATTATATTCCGGCTCTTCCTCGTCGGTCATTTTTACCAACTGCTCCCATTTTTGCTCGCCGCTAATGTAGTCGGGCAGCATAACACGGTTATAAAACGGGTGGTTTTCTTTACTGAAGATGATGATCTCATCGTCCCGGTTCAACTCACGGTAGCTTTTTACAAAGCCAAATGCACCCGCGCCTGCGCCAACCACCACCACACGCTGTGCGGGTTTTTTATATTTAACTACGTTAACTGCACAATATTTAAAATCAGGTTCTTTTGATATCGGATCTACCAAAGTACTGGTAATATTGTTGGCACGGTTCAGATCGCTGTTTAAAATTTTGCCCCAGTGCATGGGCAAAAACACCACGCCTTTTTTTATGGTAGTTGATATTTTTGCTTTGACCCGCACCTCACCACGGCGCGAGGTTATTACGGCAAGGTCGCCCTCGTTTAAGTTTAAAACCAGCGCATCATCAGGATGCATCTCTAAAAAAGCTTCCTTAACATGCTGATTGAGCTTGTTTACCTTGCCGGTTTTACTCATGGTATGCCATTGGTCGCGTATACGGCCCGTGGTAAGGATAAACGGATAATCTTTATTGGGCAACTCGCTGGTAAGCGTATCAGCAACCGGGCTTATTATAGCTTTTTGCGATGGTGTATAAAATTGTTTATCGGTAAACAAGCGTGGTGTGCCTTTTACCGGGCCGCGTTTTTTATACGGCCATTGTACGGTTTTTAATTCTTTAAGTATCTCATAATTTAAGCCACTAATGTCAATATTAGTTTTGGCAGTAAGACGGGCATGTTCGGCATAAATATCAGCCGGCCCGGCAAAATCAAAACCTTTATAACCCATTTTTTGCGCAAAGCGACAGATGATTTCGGCATCAGGTAATGCCTCGCCGGGGGCATCTATTACTTTATTTAAATAGCTTATGCGGCGCTCGGAGTTGGTCATGGTGCCTTCTTTTTCGGCCCAGCCCGCGGCGGGTAGTATCACATCGGCATATTGCAGGGTTTCGGGCTTGTTGCTTATCTCCTGCACCACTACAAATTTGGCTTTCTTTAACCCTTCTTCAACCATACGGGCATTGGGTAAACTGGTTACCGGGTTGGTACATAGTATCCATATTGCTTTAAGGCGGCCATCATTCAGTGCCTCAAACATTTCGGTAGCGGTTAATCCCGGTTGCGGATTGATGGTTGTACCACCCCAAAATTTTTCAACTTCGGCACGATGATCTGCATTGGCTAAATCGCGATGCGCAGGGAGCAGGTTTGATAAGCCACCTACCTCGCGGCCACCCATAGCGTTTGGCTGCCCTGTTAATGAGAACGGTCCCGACCCCGGTTTACCAATATGCCCGGTTATTAAGTTGAGGTTTATAAGGCTCAGGTTTTTATTTACACCAATGCTGCTTTGGTTAAGCCCCATCGTCCACATACTGATAAACCCTTTGGCCTCGCCAATATATTTTGCTGCGAGGCGGATATCAGCTTCGCTAACGCCACAAATATCAGATGATTCTGCTAAGGTTCTTTCAAAAACCATCTTGCTATAGGCTTCAAAACCTTCGGCATGGTCGGTCACAAAATCAATGTCAATGTCGCCATTCTCTATCAATACACGACCTATAGCATGGTTAAGGGTAACATCCGTGCCCGGATTTAATTGCAGGTGCAGGTCGGCTATGGAGCAGCTATCAGTAACCCTTGGGTCAACTATAATGATTTTGGTATTGGGGTTAGCCGCCTTATGCGCTTCAACACGTCGCCATAAAATAGGGTGGCACCAGGCCGGGTTGGCCCCGGTAACGTAAAAGCAATCGGCCAGTTCAATATCGTCATAACAGCCGGGCACACTATCTTCGCCCAAAGCCATTTTATAACCCGCAACGGCGCTGCTCATGCATAAGCGCGAGTTGGTATCAATATTATTGCTGCCTATAAATCCCTTTATCAGCTTATTTATAACATAATATTCTTCGGTTAAACATTGCCCCGAAGCATAAAATGCCACCGAATCGGGACCGTATTTATCAATAAAAGTTTTAAATACTGCGGCGGTACGCTCTAAAGCTTCGTCCCAGCTAACACGTTGCTTGGGCATGCTTTTGTTATACCGCATTTGCGGATACAACAGCCTGTCGCTTTTATCATTAACGGTATAGTGCAAATTTAAGCCTTTACTGCAAAGCATCCCTTTATTTACCGGGTGATTTTTATCGCCTTCCAGCGTAATAGTATCGTTCTTATCCTTGCCAATAAGCACACCACAACCTACACCGCAGTAACTGCAGGTTGAGGTTGTGGTGTTTAATAAGCGCTTATTAGATGTTGACATCAGGTAGTAATTAGTAGCTATGCGACAGCAATGCTGCTGTCAGTTTCTTCAATTGTTTCGGGTTTTGCGGTAAAACGGGTAATCAGTATAATTACCGATACTACTATAATAATATATCCTATATAGGTAAACGCCTCAACATAAGTAATAGTGGTTGATTTGAACAAGAAGCCAAATAGCATACCACCCAGGTTACCACCTGCTCCCACTATGCCGCTAACAAGGCCTACATTTTTAGTATTAATAAAAGGCACAATACCATAAGTGGCACCGTTTGACATTTTTAGGAACAAGGCGAACGTTAGCATACAGATAATGGCAACAAGCAATGAGCCTGCCTGTGCAAATAAAAGCAAGCCGCAGCCTTCCAGTAATAAAACCCCTGCCAATAGCAAACCTTTGCCCTTCATGCCAAATTTGCTGCCTACCTTATCAGAGGCTATGCCGCCCAGCGCGCGTGCAAAAATGTTCATGAAACCAAATATGCCGGCCCAAAAACCTGCCGAGCTTTGCGAAAGGTGAAAATTATCAACAAAATGCAAAGAAGCTACGTTATCAAAGGTAAGCTCCATGCCAAAGCACATCGCATAAGCTATAGTAAGGGCCCATATGCGCCAGTCGGCTAATACAGACCAGTCTGTTTTTTTATTGGCATGTGCGGTATGACCTATCTCGTCATAGTTGCCGTTAGGGGTGTCTTTGGTGTATTTATAGTATATATATGCTATGGCCAGCATCATTACGCCCGGTACTATCATGGCATAGCGCCACGCTTCGGCTTTAGTATAACCAAAGCCTACGATGGCTGCAAATATTAATGGCATTACCATGTTGGTTACACCACCGCCCAGGTTGCCCCAGCCGCCGGTTACCGCGTTGGCAGTTCCTTTTATGTTTGGCGCAAACATCATTGACGTATGAAACTGCGTAATAACAAATGATGCACCTATAACGCCAATAGCCAAACGGAACAATAAAAAGCTGGTATAGTCATGCGCTAACCCCACCAAAAATACCGGGATACTGCCTACCAGTAATAATCTTACTGCTGTTTTGCGCGGCCCCCAGGTATCGCAAAGTTTACCTATAAAAAGGCGTGCTATAATAGTTGCTGCTACTGATGCTATAATAGTATTACCTACCTGCCCTTTAGTAAGGTGCAGATCCTGGCGTATAGTAGGCATTAATGGCGCCAGGCCAAACCAGCCAAAAAAGCATACAAAAAACATTAGCCACGTAATGTGGAAGGTTTTCATTTGGATGCCGCTGGCCGAAAATATATTGAGTTTAGTTAATTGCTTTTCCATGATACTTTAAGTTAAGGGTTATTTATTTAAGAAATCAGGTTTAATGTTGAGTTGCAGGTAGGCCCATACCGGGCTAAGATGCGCGGTACCCGGTGTAATATTTTTAGCATATTCCATACTGCTTGTAGCAGCCATGTAGGATAAGCCAAGATCAACCGTGGTGATTTTATTAAGCTTATAGCTGGTAGTAAGGTCAAACTCGGTGCCCAGGTATTTATCAATGGCCTGTCCGGCTGTGCTTTTTTGGTTTTGAGCCAGGTAAAAATAGTGGTTTGCCAGTTCGGTGCTTAACCGTGCATTGGCCGATGTATATTTCACCTTTAAGTAAGGATTGCTTAAACCGCCGTTTGGCGCGCCGCTAACCGCATAAAAATAATCCATATAACCCCAAAACTTATGCGGGGTACCGTATAGCGGGTCAAACCGATGGTTGGTAGTTGATGTAGAGAATGCATCATTGCCTGATAAATAATCCCAACCGGCGGTGTAGGCAAATTTGGCAGGACTGTATATGGCCGATAACGTAGAGGTATAGGCGCTTAACGTTAACCCATCCTTATCATGCCCGCCCTGATAATAAAAGCCGCCATTTAATTTCCATTGATTTTTTGCACCAAATACCGGGTTGATCAATAAACCGGTAGTGATGCGGGTATTAGCGCCCGATAGATCAAACCGGCGGCCATATACATAGCCAACATCGGTGCCCGATGTGTTTTTAACAGAGTCAAGGCGATACTTGCCAAATTCGTCCGCTAATAACAGTGCAGATATCCTGGTTTTATCTATTTTTTTGGCCACATATAAATATTGAAGTGATTTGTAGTTCTGGTTAAGCCCGTTTGTACCCGGTGGGTTGATAAATGACGGGTTACCTGTTTTTGAACTTATGCCTGCCGCATTTACCAATGGTATGAGGCCGGCAGGGGTATTCACTAAATTGCCCTGGCTATCCTTTACGGTTGGCGATACGTTGCCCGCTACATAATAAGTACCATTATAATTTGTAGCATCTGTGTTTTGGTTAAAGGCAGCACCCAGATCAAGTTGCCAGCCTTTATTTAGCATTTTTAATACAATGGCGTCATGCTGCCGGGCCTGAGCTATCCAATCTGTAGCGCCAAGCAGCCTTTCGTCATCATAGGATAATTCCTGCCTACCAATTTTTACGGCGAAATAATCTACCGGCGATATTTTAAAATCCTTATCAGTTTTATTTGACAATATAATTTCGGCCCAGGCTTCATGCACACCTAATTTACTGCCGTCGGCAAGGCTTATGGTTGAGGCATCCTGCCCCCAAAGCCGCACATCTTGTAAAGATGTTTGAAATATAAGCCTGCTGGACTTGTAATTAAATGTTAGCCTTGTGCGTTGCGAGATGAAAAATGCGTTGCTGTTGCCGATGGGCTGCAGCGTACCATAACCATCGCGAAGTTCCGCCCTCGACCTGATTTGTCCGGTAAGCGATAGCTGTGCTGATGCTGTAAATGAGCAGCAGATAAGTAATAATGCCAAAGCCCGGATAACAATGTTTTGATTTGATTCATTTTTGTACATTTGAAATGGTTTTTAAGTTGTTAAAGCTGTAAAACTGTTTGCCCTGTCCGGGAATGCGACCTCCCGACAGGGTTTTTTTATTTATTAGTATTTTTTTTCTCCATATAATCCTTTTTTTAGTTAAATGATTGTTTTGTTGTTATAAATATATCCGATTTTGGACTATAAACCTAACTATTTTATCATTTAACTCAATTTTTATAACTTAAATCACATTCGATATTTATTTTTATCAATTTTTAAAATAAATAATGACATTTTAATAGTAAAATATTAAAATCGTAAATATTTTAATGATTAATTGTTAAATATTTGCATTAAAATTTGCCAATATTTCAGTTTTTGTTAGAAAATCTGCGCAAAATCACATAAAACTTTATAAAAATTTATAAAATATGCTATATTTTATTGTTTTTATTGTCAATTTATGATTATTATTGTGAAACATACATGAATTTTGAACGATAATGAAAAAAAGTAGCTTTGGGTGTGACACAAATCATTGTTTTTTGTGTAAAAACGTTTTAAAAGAGTGGCTTCCGGCAATATTAGAGCATAAAAAGAACTTTAAAGTAAAAAAAGGCGAACTAATATTTAAAGAAGGCCACCCGGTAACAGGTATATTTTTTGTAAACAGTGGCTATGTTAAGGTACATAAACGCTGGGATGCAGATAAGGAACTGATAGTGCGTTTTGCCAAAGAAGGCGCTATATTAGGCCATCGGGGCATGGGAAAACCACCTATATACCCTATATCGGCCACGGCTTTACAAAATGGTGTTGTGGGATATATAGATATGGATTTTTTTGAAGCTACCCTAAAAGTAAACAGCGAATTCACCTATAAACTACTGCAGTTTTTTGCTGATGAGTTACGCGAATCAGAAAGAAAAATGCGTAATCTGGCGCACATGTCTGTAAAGGGACGTGTTGCCGAATCATTAATTATATTAAGGGATCAATTTGGAGAAACCGAAGAGGGGTATATTAATATTGAATTGAGCCGCCAGGACCTGGCCTCATTTGCCGGCGCCACTTACGAAACAGTTTTTAGGGTGATAAACGAACTGGTAAATGAAAAAATGCTGATACTTTCGGGAAAGAGAATTACTATTGCTAACAACGAAAAGCTTATAAAATTAACGCAGGACTAAATAAACATTACCGGCATACTAAATAATGCCGGTAATGCCTACGTATACTTTTCCATCCTCAACCTTAACCGGGTAAGTTTTAATTTGATAATCTTCACCACTTAAACATTCGCCGCTTAACAAGGAAAATGTTTTTTTATGAAAAGGACAAGCTACCTTTGGTTCACAATCTTCGCCCGCGCTACCTATCATCCCACGCGATAAAACCATTTGCTGTTTATGCGGACATAAGTTTTGCGTAGCAAACCACTCATTACGGCGCTTAAAATTATAAATGGCAATTTGCTCCAAACCATGTTTCATGCAAACCCCGCCGTTTTCGGGCACATCATCGGTGTAGCAGGCCAATATCCATTCAATTGTTGCAACTGTTGTTTTCATAATTTTATTTTATTTTATTGTCATTTCGAAACGCAGTGAGAAATCTTATACGACGACATCCGATGCCCATCTGATGTATAAGATTTCTCCTCGTACCTCGTTCGAAATGACAAGGGTTTTTATTTATATTACCAACTCGCTTTAACCTGCTCACGCATAGGTTCAAACTTAATACTGGGATCCTTGTCCTGTGGTGCATTAACAAAGTGTTGAAAACGTTTGCGCAACTCAGGACTTTCAACCACCTCTTTCCATTCGCAATGATAGGTATCTACCAGTGCCTGCATTTCTTCGTCCAATTGTTCGGCAATGCCCAGGCTATCATTTATCACCACATTTTTCAGGTAATCAATGCCGCCCTCCATTTTATTGAGCCACGTTGCTGTACGGGTAAGCGGATCAGCAGTTTTTATATAAAACATCAGGAACCTGTCCAGGTATTTAATGCAGGTTTTGCTGTCAATATCCGTAGCCAGTAATTGTGCATGCTGTGGTTTTGAACCGCCGTTGCCACATACAAAAAGGCGGTACTTACTCGGTAGTGCCACGTGTACCGGGCGGCGAGATAACCCCTGACAAGCTGATCGTATTGGGCCAGGTTGCCAAAAAATATGGCCTGTATACTAAAATTACCGGCGG
>NZ_JBDTJZ010000017.1:0-7928 GCF_039935595.1 Mucilaginibacter sp.
CCCGATAGCCAAAATTGAGGCACATGGCAATGTAGAAGTATATATTACCAACGGCACCAAAGATGGCGTAAAAGTTTATAACGATTACTATGCACAAAGTGCATTGGTACAGGAAGACAAAGGCGTATTACGTGTTACCAACTACGACAAAAATCAAAAACTGGTTGTAGAAGTTACCGTAACCCAGTTACAAAATATAGCTGCTTATGATAACGCGGTTATCAAATCAGATAGATTATCATTGGTTGATTTGAAAGTTGACTTGTACAACCAGACTTATGCAGGTTTAAATTTAAACAACTTTGCCGCCAGCATCAACGTTAACGACCAGGCTAAAGCCGATTTAACCGGAAATGTTAACGAATACAGCTTAACTTACAGCTATGCTGCTACAGTTAACCGTGCCGAACTGGCTGCTGTAAATGTTGACGAGATACGCGTAGCACCTGCAATGAACCTTAAAGGCCGTTTCAGAAACCGCGCTTAATCTAAATACAATATTGCCCTAAACCTCTTTTATATAATAGTGATTGAAGCTGTCCCCAATTTTGGCGGGCAGCTTTTTTTATGTTAAACCATTTGTGTAACTTTATTTTAGGTTACTGCGTCCAACAACAAAAAAAATCAGCTATGAAAAAATATTTATCAAACATTGGTTTACTTACTGCTTGTGCTTTGTTGTTGGTTTTACCTGCCTGTAAATTAACTTGCATAACCGGGTCTGGCAATAAAATTAGTGAAGACAGAAAGGTGAGTGATTTTACTGCTATCAGGATATCTGGAAACTTTAAAGTTAAGCTGGTACAGGATAGCAGCCTGAATTTGCACATTACTACTGACGATAATTTGCTGAAATATATTAAAACAAGGGTGGAAGGCGATAAGTTAATTGTATCTAACGAGGATGTATGTACCAACGGTGACCAGGAAATAACCATAGGTGTGCATAATTTGAATGCACTACATGCCTCAGGTGCGGTTGAGGTGACATCTGACGGAAAAATAAACACCGGCGATATGGAAATAGAGTTATCCGGATCAACCAAGGTAACGCTCGACCTGAATGCCGCACGGCTAACTACAAAGGGCAGCGGATCAACAGAAGTTAATTTAAAGGGACAGGCCAGTACGCATAATATTGATTTAAGCGGCAGCGGTAATGTTAACGCACTTGATTTTATTGTGGGCGATTATAATATATCAACGTCGGGTTCAAGCGATTGCCAGATTAATGTACTTCGCGAATTGAATGTGCGCAGCAGTGGGTCGTCATCTATTAAATATCGTGGTACACCGACACAAATAAACAATAGTAAATCAGGTTCTTCATCAATAGAAAAAATAAATTAATCATATAGTATATACCCGGGGGATGCTTATTTAGGCTTTCGTCCAACTTAACTTATCACACTTATTATTATGAAAAAGATAGCTAAAGGAATTGCTTATCTGCTTATTATCATTGTTTTAATAGGAATTGTTGCAGTGTCATACATAACACTTGCGCTGCCCAATGTAGGGCCCGCTGAAGATATTAAAGTACAAATAACCCCACAACGTATTGAACGCGGAAAATATCTTGCCTTGCATGTATCGGCCTGTTTAGATTGTCACTCGGCACACGACTGGACTAAACTTGGAGGACCTGTTGATACAACTATGCTGGGTTCCGGTGGCGAGGTATTTGATGCCGGTCAGGGCTTTCCAGGCAAGGTTATTGTACCAAACATCACCCCGTTCAACCTAAAAAGCTGGACCGACGGGGAGATTTTCCGTGCGGCGACTACCGGTGTAAAAAAGGATGGGTCGCCTATATTTCCACTAATGCCATGGAAATATTATTCAAAAATGGATAGGGAAGATATTTACAGCATTATAGCTTATTTACGTACTTTAAAGCCTATTGAAAACACTCATCCAAAAGCCAAACTTGATTTTCCATTGAACATATTGGTGCATACCATGCCGCAAAAAGCAACATTGGGCACAAAGCCCGCCGCTGCTGATACCATTAAATATGGTGAATATCTGGTACAATCTGCTGCTTGTAAAGATTGCCACTCGCAAGATAATAATGGTGAGATATTACCGGGGATGGAATTTGCCGGTGGTAAAGAATTTAAAATTAACGGGCATAGCCTTAAATCAGCAAATATTACTCCAGATGCGGTTACCGGTATTGGCAACTGGACAAAGCAACAATTTATTGCCCGGTTCAGAGTGTTAAATGATGTAAGCAAGGCACCCACCATTAATAAAGCTAGAGATTTTCAAACGCTTATGCCTTGGTGGCAATACAGTAAAATGACCGATGGCGACCTCTCATCTATTTATGCGTATTTAAAAACTGTTAAACCTGTTAGTAATACGGTAATTAAATTTCAACTCAACTCTGCTCCGGTAAATTAAAAATAATTCGTATTTTTGCGCCTCCAAATTTGTTGCCTTTTATTATTTAAAAAGGTGCATTTGGAGGCACATTAATTAAAATATACCGTTAGAAGATGAATATTACACAGGAGAAAATTGATAACCTGAATGCAGTTGTAACTATTAATATGAAACCCGAAGACTATCAGCCACGCGTTGATAAGGCTATAAAGGATCATGCAAAAAAAGCTAAGATACCTGGTTTTCGCCCCGGGATGGTGCCACCGGCACATATCAGAAAAATGTATGGCAAAAGCATTTTGGTTGATGAGGTTAATAATTTACTGTCAGATACGCTAAATAATTACTTAACGGAACAAAAACTGGAAGTACTGGGCCAGCCATTGCCAAAGGTTGATGATAAAAAAGAATACAACTGGGATTTTGCTGACGATTTTGAATTTAATTACGAAGTTGGTTTGGCACCTGAGTTTGCCCTTGATTTTTCTGCAAAGGATAAGCTTACCCAGTATGTTATAAAAGTTGACGACGAAACTTTGGCGTCGCGTATTAAAAATATACGTCGTAGCTATGGCAAGATGACAAATCCTGACGTATCGGCAGATGATGACGTATTATATGCGCAATTAACGCAGCTTTCGCCTGATGGTGCTGTTTTTGAGGATGGCATTGTAAATACTACATCTGTACGTTTAGACCAGGTGACCGATGAGAAAATAAAAAAATCATTGATCGGTTTAAAAAAGGATGATGAATTGGTATTTGATATCAATAAAGCCTATAACAACGATGCGCCAAAAATAGCCGCGCTGTTGGGCATTGATGAGACAGAAGCAGCTGATTTAAAATCAAACTTTCGTTTAACGGTAAAAAATGTTAACCGTTTGGAAGAAGGGGATTTGAATCAGGAGTTCTTTGACAAATTATTTGGTGCAGGTGCAGTAACCGACGAAGCTGGTTTTACGGCCAAAATTACGGAAGAACTGGAAACTATGATGACCCAGGATGCTGACCGTAAGCTGCAAAATGATATATACAACTATAGCCTGGAGAAAGTTAATTTTGAATTGCCGGACGAGTTTTTGAAACGCTGGTTAATGGCCACAAATGAAAAATTAACAGACGAAGAACTTCAGGGTGGTTATCAGGATTTTGCAAAAAACTTGAAATGGACGTTGATAGAAAACAAAATACTTAAGGATAATAATATTGAAATTAAGTATGAAGAAGTTTTCGCGGCAGCAAAACAAAGCCTTGATCAGCAATTTAGAATGTATAGCCCACAGCCAATCGGCGAAGAGCAATTGGCACAGTATGCTGTACAATACCTGCAAAATAAAGAAAATGCCAACAAGGTGTTTGAAGAAGTAAAAGCGCTTAAAGTATTAGATCATATTAAAAACGCAATTACTTTGGATAAAAAGGAAATATTATATAACAAGTTTCAGGAACTGGTAAAGTAATTAAACTTTAAATATTATAATTTTCAAAAAGCATCTGTTGTAAGGCAGATGCTTTTTTGTTGACTAAGATTTATAAGATTTTACCATTTGTAAGATTAACATCATAAAATCTTTTTAATAAAAAAATCTTAGTCAAACAAACCTTATATTAAAAATTGTATTCAACTAAAAACTATATTTATAGCGACATAAGAAGTCGCTACTAACACATTTAAATAACTATCATGGACAATATTGATAAAAACGAATTCAGAAAATACGCTGTAAAACATCATAGAATTAGCAGCACTTATGTAGATAAATTTATTGGCGGTGTAAACCGCAGTAACGCTCCGTCAGGTATAGCAACAGGTCCGGGCATTACAGCTTATACGCCTTACATCATTGAAGAGCGCCAGCTCAATATTTCGCAATTAGACGTGTTTTCGCGTTTGATGATGGACCGTATTATTTTTCTGGGCGATCCGATATATGATCAGAACGCCAATGTTATTCAGGCACAGCTGTTATTCCTGCAATCTGCCGATTCAAAACGTGATATCCAGCTTTACATTAACTCTCCGGGAGGCTCTGTTTATGCAGGCTTGGGTATTTATGATACTATGCAGTTGATATCGAATGAAGTGGCTACCATCTGTACCGGCATGGCCGCGTCAATGGCTGCGGTATTGTTATGTGCTGGTGCCGAAGGTAAACGTGCTGCATTGCCCCATTCACGTGTTATGATACACCAACCATCAGGTGGCGCACAGGGCCAGCAATCAGATATCGAGATTTCTTACCACGAGATAACTAAATTAAAAAAAGAATTATATCAGATCATTGCAGATCATAGTGGTGCATCGTACGAAAAAGTTGATTCAGCGTCTGATCGTGACTATTGGATGATAGCCGAGGAAGCCAAAGAATTTGGTATGATCGATGAAATATTACGCGGAAATAAAACAAAAGGTAAGTAAGTTGAGTATAGTGAGTGGTGAATAGTTGATTGGGTGAGTAGTTTTTAGGTAACAAACAACTACTCACCCAATCAACCACTCAACTATTAACTAATTTTAGTAATTTTGTTATATATATATATCGCATGAATAAGAATAGTAAAGAGATCAGGTGCTCATTTTGCGGTGCGGGGAAACAAGATTCCCTGATGCTGATAGCGGGGCTTGATGCACATATTTGTGATAAATGCGTTAACCAGGCTAATGAAATATTGGCCGAAGAGTTAAAGGTGCGTAAGGTAAAAACATCGCCTTCGTCGCCATCTTTGTTAAAACCATACGAATTAAAAACACACCTTGATCAATATGTTATTGGCCAGGATGATGCCAAAAAAATATTATCAGTTGCTGTATATAACCATTACAAACGCTTAAATCAGCGTATTGAAAAGGATGAGGTAGAGATAGAGAAATCAAACATCATTATGGTTGGCGAAACAGGTACAGGTAAGACCCTGCTGGCAAAAACGCTGGCCAAAGTTTTAAACGTTCCGTTTTGTATTTGCGATGCCACGGTATTAACTGAAGCGGGCTACGTAGGCGAGGATGTAGAAAGCATATTAACACGCTTGCTGCAGTCTGCAGATTATGATGTTACACTTGCCGAAAAAGGTATTGTATATATTGACGAAGTAGATAAAATTGCCCGTAAAAGCGATAATGCTTCTATAACCCGTGATGTATCAGGCGAGGGTGTACAGCAGGCTTTGTTAAAAATACTGGAAGGTACCATGGTTAACGTACCACCACAAGGCGGACGTAAACATCCCGACCAAAAAATGATAACGGTTAATACCAGCAATATATTATTTATATGCGGTGGTGCTTTTGACGGTATCGACAAAAAAATAGCTAACCGTTTGCGTACGCAAACAGTAGGTTACAAATTGCAGGGTAATGATATGGAGGTTGATATGAAAAACCTTTATAAATACATTACCCCGCAGGATTTGAAATCATTTGGTTTAATACCTGAACTAATAGGCCGCTTGCCGGTGCTTACTTATTTAAACCCATTAGATAGGGAAGCGTTGTATAATATATTGGTTGAGCCTAAAAATTCATTGCTTAAACAGTACAAAAAGCTGTTTGAATACGAAGGGGTAAAACTTGATTTTGAGGATGATGTGCTGGAGTTTATTGTGGATAAAGCCATGGAGTTTAAGTTAGGCGCACGTGGGTTACGTTCAATTTGCGAAGCTATCATGATTGATGCTATGTTTGAGTTCCCGTCAAAAAAAGATGTGAAAAAACTGGTTATCACCCTTGATTACGCGCATGAGAAATTTGAACGGTCGGATCTGAAAAAATTAAAAGTAGCTTAACAATAACAATATAAGTTAAGCTTATATTTATAATAATATTGCAGCCCTGGCTATATGCCGGGGTTTGCTGTATAAAAAGAGTTTACTTATTTGCACGCAGATAAGTTGTATATTTAATAAAAGAGGAAATAAAGAGGAAAATGATATGAACGACGAATTGAAAATTAAGAAAGATGGAGCAACAACCGTTGTTGCAGAAGTACAAAGCCCGATAAAAAAAGGATTGAAAACCAAGGAAGCAATAGTAGTCAACTGGTTGCCCAGATACACCGGGCGCCCGTTGGAAGCCTTTGGTGATTATATTATATTGACAAATTTTTCAAAATATATACAGTTGTTTTCTGAGTGGAACGACAATGCGCCGATAATGGGCCTTGATAAGCCTATGCAAAGTGTAACAGCTAACGGAATAACCATTATTAATTTTGGTATGGGCAGCCCTGTGGCAGCAACTGTTATGGACCTGCTTACCGCTATACATCCCAAAGCAGTTATATTTTTAGGTAAGTGCGGCGGTTTAAAACGTAAAAACAATGTTGGCGATCTGATATTGCCTATTGCTGCTATTAGGGGCGAGGGAACGTCAAATGATTACCTGCCGCCAGAAGTGCCTGCATTGCCATCATTTGCTTTACAAAAAGCCATATCAACTACCATCCGCGATTTCTCGCTGGATTATTGGACAGGTACATGTTACACCACCAACCGCCGGGTTTGGGAGCATGATAAGAAGTTTAAGAGCTACCTGAAAGAATTACGTGCCATGGCTGTTGACATGGAGACCGCAACTATTTTTACTACAGGTTTTGCCAATAAAATACCTACAGGAGCTTTGTTGCTGGTGTCCGATCAGCCAATGATACCAGAGGGCGTAAAGACCAGCGAAAGCGACTCGAAAGTAAGTTCTGACTTTGTAGAAACACATTTAAAAATTGGTATCGAATCGTTAAAACAACTAATAAACGGCGGGTTGACTGTTAAGCACTTAAGATTTTAATTTGGTTGAAATAAGTTGAAGATGTTATAGAGGTTGAAATAGTTGTAGATTTGCTTTTAACAATTGCAACTTTTATAACAATTACAACTACACACATATGTGGTACAATAATATATTAGAAACCATTGGTAATACACCATTAGTTAAGTTAAACAAGATAGTTAAGGATATTCCGGCTACGGTATTGGCTAAAATTGAGACCACTAACCCCGGCAACTCTATTAAGGACCGTATGGCTCTTAAAATGATTGAGGATGCCGAGAAAAGCGGCAAACTTAAACCAGGCGGAACTATTATTGAAGGTACATCAGGCAATACCGGTATGGGCCTGGCTATCGCCGCGGTTATAAAAGGCTATAAATGTATTTTTACCAGTACGGACAAGCAATCAAAAGAGAAATTTGATGCTTTGCGTGCCTTTGGTGCCGAGGTAATTGTTTGCCCAACTAACGTTGACCCGGAGGACCCTCGTTCCTATTATTCTGTATCGTCGCGTTTAGAGCGAGAGGTGCCTAATTCATGGAAACCTAATCAGTACGATAACTTATCCAACTCGCAGGCACATTATGAGCAAACAGGTCCGGAGATTTGGGAGCAAACTGAAGGGAAAATAACGCATTTGGTGGTAGGAGTAGGTACGGGTGGTACCATATCGGGCACGGCCAGGTATTTAAAAGAGCAAAATCCAAACATACAGGTGCTGGGTATTGATACCTACGGCTCGGTATTTAAAAAATACAAAGAGACCGGAATT
>NZ_JBDTJZ010000018.1:0-17336 GCF_039935595.1 Mucilaginibacter sp.
CGAACTATCCGGCATATTGTTAAAACTCGCTAAGGAGAATAAGTTACGCAGGGAAAGAAATGATACTAATAATCGTTTTGAATATGTAAAGGCCTGATAAGGTTTATACCAGGTCAAATAAATTATTTACACCCAATATCCTTCTCGACGTAAAGCCTTCGGCATATTTTACTTTAATAACTTTACCAAACTCTCGTGCGCGGGCCTCAATTACCTGCATAAATTCAGGCGATGAAATATAGGTTTGAGGCTCGCTTTTCCAGTTTGGATTAAAAAACTGCGAGCCAAAGGCGTATATGCTTTCCACTTTTTTATCCCAAAAATCGGTCACATCAACCAAAATATCGGGTTTAATATATTCATCCTGTATAAAGTGCAGCAGCAAATTTGGCCGCCACGCCTGCTGAAGTTCGCCATCGGCATAAGTTTCAATTTTCATTAAACCTGCCAAAAACACGGCGGCATCAACCAACTGGTTTGCGCGGCCATGATCGGGATGGCGATCATGGTAAGCATTGGTTATTACTATTTCGGGTTGATATTTACGTATGGCTTCAATTACTTTTAACTGATACTCGCGCGTGTTTTGAAAAAATCCATCAGGCAGTCCCAAATTTTCCCTGGCTGTTAACCCTAATATTTTTGACGATGCTTCCGCCTCACTGTCGCGTATCTCTGCCGAGCCGCGAGTACCCAACTCGCCGCGTGTCAAATCAACAATGCCCACTTTTTTGCCCAGGGCAATATGCTTTAAAATAGTGCCTGCGCACCCAAGTTCGGCATCGTCAGGGTGTACTGGTAAAACTAATATATCTAATTTAGGCATAGTAATCATTGATTATTGGCTAATAAGCGCGCCACCTTTTTTTTAATTTTCGATGAATTTGGCTTGGTAAACGGGTAAAAAAAATCAGTTACTATACCTGACCGGTTTATTAAAAATTTATGAAAATTCCACCGCGGCACTGACGACAGCACACCATTTAATTTTTTATCAGCAAAAAAGCGGTATAACGGGTCGGCATACGGCCCTCTAACCCTTATTTTATTAAAAATTGGAAAGTTGGCGCCAATATTTTCACAAAAGTCTACTATACCCTTACCTTCAAGCGGTTCCTGCCCGCCAAAATCATTCGATGGGAAAGCCAGTATCTCAAAGTCGCTGCCTGTAAAATTATTTTTCAATGCTACCAGATCTTTCAACTGCGGCGTAAAGCCGCATTGCGATGCTGTGTTTACTATTAAAAGCACTTTATTAGTATAGGCCGAAAGGCTTACTTCTTCCCCGTATATTGTTTGAACAATAAAACGGTAGATGTTATTATCAATCATTAATTAATATTTATAGGAGTCGTAACCCGCTTTTTGAAGTATACTTTCAATATCGCGTTGTTCGTCCTTATCATAGGTTTCTTTAAGGTTGTGTCCAAAAATACGGGCAGCCGACTGTAATAAAAAAGCGCTGAATCCACCTTTGATCTCCTTCACCAAGCTATAGCTGGTATAACCGGTTTCGCGGTCAATAAGTTTTATCAATACCTCACCCTGACTAATTGTCAGATTTTCAACTTCCCTTTTAAACATATCCTTTATCTGCGCTTCGCAGGCATTTATCAACTCTTTTTGTCTTTTTTTATCGCCTGTTAAAGCCAGATCACGCTGTAATTGTCTGTACCTGGTGCCGGCAAAGCGCGCATAAGGCATTACTTTGTAAACATTATAGCGTAAACGGTTGTAGGCATCGCGGTCTTCCTGGCTTTTAAATATACGGGCCTCTTTTATAATTACTTCGTCGCCAATAATCCAGGGGATGTTAACCCCGTCAACTAAAGCAACATACGTTCTAATGGTATCATTTTTGCCATGTTGTACAGGCGTAGCAGATTGCTGTACAGGCACAGGTTGTTCTGTTTGGGCCTTGGCGCCCAACATACAGCAGCAACACAGTAATATAAAACCAATAAATTTCATAATTTTACTAATACAAAATTAACGCAATTTTTGTTGTATTTTACAATAACCTGCAATTTAACACTTTATTGCAAGTTAATGATATTGGCAACAATACGGCATATATATATGAAAGATTTAGTGATTGACCTGGAAGAAGAGAAAAACGAGATATTAAAACGATACCGTGCGTTGCTGCGCGCCAGTAAATCAACCTTGCAAAAAGGTGATAAACGCATGATACGCAAGGCGTTTGATATGGCGTTGGAGAGCCATAAAGATATGCGCCGCAAATCGGGCGAGCCGTATATATACCACCCTATTGCAGTGGCCCAAATAGCTGCCGAAGAAATAGGCTTAGGCACTACATCCATAGTATGCGCGTTGCTGCATGATGTGGTTGAGGATACCGACCTGACACTGGAAGATATTGAACGTGAATTTGGTAAAAAAGTAGCCAAAATTATTGACGGCTTAACCAAAATATCAGGGGTATTTGGCACCAACAGCTCGCTGCAGGCCGAAAATTTCAGGAAAATGCTGCTTACCCTTGCTGATGATGTGAGGGTAATACTAATAAAACTGGCCGACAGGTTGCATAATATGCGTACCATGGAGTTTATGCCGCGCGACAAGCAGCTTAAGCTATCGTCAGAAACTGTTTACCTGTATGCCCCGCTGGCGCACCGTCTGGGTTTATATGCTATAAAATCAGAGCTGGAAGACCTCTCCATGAAATACATGGAACGCGAAACCTACCAGTTTATCAAAAATAAGCTAAACGAGAAAAAGGCAGAGAGGGAAAAATTTATACGTGATTTTAGCGAGCCGGTTAAAAAGGCTCTTGCTGCACAGGACCTGGAAGCGGATGTTTTTGGGCGACCAAAATCTATCCATTCTATCTGGAACAAGATGAAAAAGAAATCTATCCCTTTTGAAGAGGTATATGATTTGTTTGCCATCAGGATAATTTTAGATAGCACACCCGAAAATGAAAAAGCCGATTGCTGGAAAGCCTACTCGATAATTACCGATCTATACCGGCCAAACCCCGACCGGCTGCGCGATTGGATATCATCTCCAAAGGCAAATGGGTACGAATCATTGCATACCACAGTAATGGGGCCGAGGGGCCAATGGGTGGAAGTGCAGATACGTACCACACGCATGAATGAGATTGCCGAAAAAGGTTTTGCGGCACACTGGAAGTATAAAGAATCATCGTCTGACAGCGGGTTGGACCAATGGGTGCAAAAAGTTAGGGATATGCTGAAAAACCCCGACTCGAACGCGTTGGAGTTCCTCGACGATTTTAAGATGAACTTGTTTAGTGATGAGATATTCATTTTTACGCCAAAAGGCGCGCTTATACAACTACCACTTAACGCTACAGCCCTTGATTTTGCCTTTGAAATACACACCGATGTAGGCGCAAGCTGTATTGGCGCGAAGGTGAACCATAAACTGGTACCGCTAAGCTACAAACTGCAAAACGGCGACCAGGTAGAGATAATTACCTCAAGTAAACAGGTACCCAAGGAAGATTGGCTGAGTTTTGTGGTAACCGCTAAAGCCAAAGCCAAAATAAAATCGGCCTTAAAAGAAGAAAAACGCAAAATAGCTGAGGACGGTAAAGAGATACTTGAGCGTAAGATGAAATCGTTAAAGCTCACTTACAACACCGAAAATTTACAAAAACTAAGCTATTACTTTAAACTGCCATCAACACAGGAACTGTTTTTTAACGTTGCCAAAGGCGTTATTGACATGAAGGACCTGAAAGATTATCTGGCCTCAGAAAAGGTAATTGAAAATAAGCCCCAGGATAAAATTGAACAGGAACAGGTACAAAGTTTGCTGCGTAACATTAAAGCTAAAGACAGCGACATGCTGCTTATTGGCGAGGATATGCAGAAAATTGACTATAAACTGGCCAATTGCTGTAACCCCATACCCGGCGATGATGTTTTTGGTTTTGTTACCGTAAGCGACGGCATTAAAATACACCGCACCAATTGCCCTAACGCCGCCAAACTAATGGCCAATTACGGCTACCGTATTGTTAAGGCCCGCTGGACCAACCAGCAGGAACTGGCATTTTTAACCGGTATACGGATAACCGGTATTGATGATGTAGGGTTAATAAACCAGCTTACTACCGTAATATCAAACGATTTTAAGGTTAACATGCGCTCCATAACGGTTGATAGCGATAACGGCATTTTTGAAGGATCGATCATGGTGTATGTAAATGATACCGAGCATCTGGATAACCTGATCAAAAAGTTAAAAATGGTAAAAGGTGTTACAGCAGTAACCCGCTTTGATTCTGATATTGAGAAGGTGTCGTGAAGAGGGTGAGTAGTGATTGGTTGATTAGGTGAATGGTTAACCTAATCAACTTAATCTAACCTAATCAACAAATCAACTTAAATACATAACTTTGAACATTAACCATACATTATGCCCCAACAGGACACTATAGCATTGGTAAAAAAAATATTTGAAGCGTACCTGGAGAATAAAAGCCTGCGGAAGACGCCCGAACGTTTTGCCATTTTAGAAGAAATTTATTCGCGAAGCGATCACTTTGATGTGGAATCATTATACATCCACATGAAAAATAAAAAATACCGTGTTAGCCGGGCTACTGTTTACAACACGTTAGAACTGCTGGTATCATGCGACCTGGTTACCAAACACCAGTTTGGCAAAAACATGGCGCAGTTTGAAAAATCATACGGCTATAAACAGCATGACCACATTATTTGTATTGACTGCGGCAAGGTAGTTGAGTTTTGCGACCCCCGAATACAGCAAATACAAAGCATGATGGGCGATCTGTTGAAATTCGAGATCAAGCACCACTCTTTAAATTTATACGGCAATTGTGTAAAATTAAGAGAAGGCTATTGCGATAGAAAAGTATAACTTTACGCCCTTTAATAAGATTCAAAATTTATAATGGCTGTTGACGTATTATTGGGCCTCCAGTGGGGCGACGAAGGTAAAGGTAAAATTGTTGATGTTTTAAGCGCAGGTTATGACCTGATTGCCCGTTTTCAGGGAGGGCCGAATGCCGGGCATACTTTGGAGTTTGATGGCAAAAAGTTTGTATTAAACACCATCCCTTCGGGTATATTTTTTCCGAACACACTTAACCTTATTGGTAATGGTGTAGTAATTGACCCTATCACCCTAAAAAGGGAAATTGATAAATTAAAGGATGCCGGGCACGACCTTTTAGCTAAAAAGAATTTGGTGATAGCTAAAAAAGCGCACCTGATATTGCCTACCCACCAATTATTGGATGCAGCATCTGAAAAAAGAATGGGCGAGGGCAAAATTGGATCGACCTTAAAAGGTATAGGCCCAACCTATATGGATAAAACCGGACGGAACGGTTTACGTATTGGTGATATTACCCTGCCTGACTTTAAAGAGCGTTACCAAAAACTGGTAGACAAACATACCTCTATGCTGCAATCGCTTTATGGCGAAGTTGCCGATTTTAGCGAACGCGAGCAAGCATTTTTTGAGGCTATTGAACTGATTAAAAAATTTGCGTTGGTTGACTCGGAACATTTAGTAAATGACTTTATAAAGCAAGGCAAAAAAGTATTGGCCGAAGGCGCACAGGGTACTATGCTGGATATTGATTTTGGCTCGTATCCGTTTGTAACCTCATCAAATACTACCGCAGCAGGTGCCTGCACAGGTTTAGGCATCGCCCCAAAACAAATTGGCGATGTAATAGGCATTTTTAAAGCTTACTGCACCCGTGTTGGCGGCGGCCCCTTCCCTACCGAGTTAAATGACGAGACCGGCGAAGAATTGCGCCGTATAGGCCACGAATTTGGTGCAACCACCGGAAGGCCGCGTCGTACAGGATGGATAGACCTGCCGGCTTTAAAATACGCTATAATGCTTAACGGCGTTACCCAAATGGTAATGACCAAAGCCGATGTATTAAGCGGTTTTGATAAAATTTACGCTTGTACCCATTACAACTATTTAGGCGAAAAAATTGATTATATGCCTTACGATATCTGCTCGGTTGACGCCGTGCCTGTTTTAAAAGAAATTGATGGCTGGGCCGAAGATATAACCGGCATAACTGAGTTGGACCAAATACCTCAAAAACTACAATCATACATTGATTATTTGGAGCAGGAACTGGGTGTACCTATTAAGTGGCTATCAGTAGGCCCGGATAGAAAACAAACGTTGGTACTGCATTAAGCTCAATTTTTAATTTATTAAAAGGCCCTGGTTTACCGGGGCCTTTTGCTTTTAGTTGTTATTTTTACAAAGTGATTAAACAGATACACGATCCTCAAACATTTAAGCAAAAAGCTTTGTTGTGGGCATCTACTTTTACATCGGCATGTTACCTGGATAGTAACGGGTTTAACGACCCGTACAGCAAATTTGACACGCTGATAGCCGCAGGGGTTAAAGAGGAGCTAACAGCTAACTCAGGCAACGCTTTTGATAAATTAAGCAGTTTTCGCAAAATCAATTCCGGCTGGATTACCGGCTTTTTGGGTTATGATCTTAAAAACGAAGTTGAGCAACTATCATCCGGCAATGCCGATGGCCTGCATTTTCCCGACCTGTATTTTTTTGTACCGCAATATATCCTCATTCTAAAAGGCAATGAAGTTGAAATTATAGCTGACGATGCGGAAGGTGTATTAAAGGCAATTGAAAGTCAGCTTATCCTCCCTACTCAAACATCAGCCGTAAAAATACAAACCCGTTTTAGCAGGGCCGATTACCTAAGCACTGCCAACAAAATAAAAGAACATATAGCCCGTGGCGACATTTATGTAACTAATTTTTGTCAGGAGTTTTTTGCAGATGATGCAATGATTGACCCGATGAACGCCTTTTTGCATTTAAATGAGATTTCGCCTAATCCTTTTACTTCTTTTTTTAAATGGAACGATAATTATATCCTTTGTGCCTCGCCCGAGCGCTTTTTGGCCAAACGGGGAAATAAGCTGATATCACAACCCATAAAAGGCACAGCCAAACGTGGACAAACAATTGACGAAGACGAATCCATAAAACAAGAGCTGCGCAATCATGCCAAAGAATTGCAGGAAAACGTGATGATAGTGGACCTGGTACGTAACGACCTTACCCGGTCGGCTAAACAGGGTACCGTTAAAACCGAGGAGTTATTTGGCATACATACCTTTAACCAGGTGCATCAAATGATATCAACCATTGTATGTGAAATGCAGGATGGTATTTCGCCTATAGAAGCTATTAAAAATACCTTCCCTATGGGCAGTATGACCGGCGCGCCCAAAATAAGCGCAATGAGCCTGATGGAGCAATACGAGCGTAGCAAACGTGGCGTTTACTCAGGAGCTATAGGCTATTTTAGCCCTGACGATGATTTTGATTTTAATGTGGTGATACGCTCGCTGTTATACAACCGGGCCGAAAAGTATTTATCCTTCCACACCGGTAGCGCCATAACCTATCATGCCGATCCGGAAAAGGAATATGAAGAATGCCTTTTAAAGGCAAAAGCTATTATGCAAGTTTTAAAATAATGTTTACCGGTCTATTGCTTTTGCCTTACTTTTTATAATATTTCATTGCATCCGGCACAGCTCTTTGTATAGCAGCTATACGTGTTGCATCAGTCGGGTGCGTACTTAAAAACTCGGGGATTGCGCCGCCTTTATTTTGCGCTGCCATACGTTGCCAAAAGGCAACAGCTTCGTTTGGATCATATCCGGCCATAGCCATAAAGGTAAGGCCCAGTTTATCTGCTTCTGATTCCTGGTCGCGCGAATATTTTAGCAAAGTTAATTGACCGCCAACACCGTATAATTCCCCTATTATTGCTTGCGCTTGCGCAGATTTATTGCTTGTTGCAGCGCCAACCAACGCACCGCCTGCCTGTGCCGCTAACTCCTGCGACATCCGTTCGGCCGAGTGGCGCGCAATAGCATGGCCAATTTCGTGACCCATAACTGTAGCTAAACCTGCATCAGTTTTTGCGATGGGTAACAGGCCGCTGTATACGGCCACTTTACCCCCGGGCATACACCAGGCATTTACTTCATTGCTTTTTATCAGGTTAAACTCCCAGGTAAAATTGTACTGGTTTGAATAGCCATTTTGCTGCAGGTAACGTTCAATTGCAGTTGCTAACTGGCCGCCAACCCGTTTTACACGCTGTGCATCGATAGTACCTGTTATTACCGTTGTTTTAGGATCAGACAGTAATTGCGAATAACTGGCTGCAGCTGCCTGGTTTATTTCAGAATCACCTACCAGACTCAATTGCCGGCGCCCTGTTAATGGCACTGTTGCACACGAATAAATTGTTGCTACTGTAGTAATAGCGATCAAAAGTTTTAAAATTTTCATAAACAAATATTATCTAATCAGGATACTTATCTATAAATTAACACATTTTGGCATGTAAAGTTTCGCGTGGCTACGCCTGCTTTTTCCTGAGGAAATTTACTTTCGACTCTTTACCCTTTAGCAATCGTTCGATATTTTTTTGGTGGGTAACCAGTATCAGCAAAAACATGCACATACCATAAATTACTACGGATTTATTGCTCGGAAATATAAACGAAACCCCTATAGTATAGGTAAATCCCGCTATAATTGAACTTAGCGACACATAGCGGGTTATTAGCAATACCACTATAAAAACTATAACGCAAAGTAAAGCCGCCTGCAGATGAATAGCCAGTATCATGCCCAGTAAGGTAGCTATACCCTTGCCACCTCTAAACCCCGCAAATACCGGGAACAGATGGCCCATTACGGCGGCTATGCCTAAAGCAAGCGCGTAATTGGTATAACTGGTAGAGTTATACGCGCCGGTGGTGCTTACGCCAATAAAATAAGCCAGATTGGTAGCCGTCCATCCTTTTAGGATATCTAAAAGCATTACGGGTATCCCGGCCTTTTTGCCTAATACCCTAAAGGTATTGGTAGCTCCCGCATTACCGCTGCCATACTCACGTACATCTATATTAAAAAATGCCTGCCCAATCCATACCGCGGTTGGTATAGAGCCAAACAAATAAGCTGCAATCAGGGCGGTTACCGAATAGATAGTTATCATCCTTAACGCAATATTACTAAATTGATAACCTTACCAACAAGTTTAATCATATTTTAATAAAATTCGTTATAATTTCACTGCCTTTAAGCTGAGGTCGAGGCACTGCACCGAATGGGTGAGCGCACCTATGGATATATAATCGACCCCGCAGTTGGCGTATTCGCGCACGTTATCAATAGTTATGCCGCCTGATGCTTCGGTAATATAGCGGCCCTCAATAATATTTACGGCTTGTTTAAGGTCGGCAAAATTAAAGTTGTCCAGCAGTATACGGTCAACACCACCGGTTTGCAGTACCTCTTCCAGTTCGTCCATATTACGTACCTCAATTTCAATGGCCAGCTTTTTGTTTTCGCTGATAATATATTGATGCGCATTCTCGATAGCCTGGTGTATACCGCCCGAATAATCCACATGGTTATCTTTGATCAGTATCATATCATACAGGCCAAAACGGTGGTTTACGCCGCCGCCTATACGTACGGCCCATTTCTCCAGGTAGCGCATACCGGGGGTGGTTTTGCGGGTATCTAATACCTGGGTATTGGTACCTTTCAGCAAGTCGACAATATGATGTGTTTTGGTGGCGATGCCGCTCATGCGCTGCATACAGTTAAGCACCAGTCGCTCGGCTTTTAAAATGCAGTGTACACTGCCTTCTACCTCCAGTACAATATCCTTTGGCTTTATTTCTGCGCCATCCTGCAAAAACACGTTTACTTTAAGTTCGGGGCTTACTTTGTTAAATATCTCTACCGCCAGTTCAACGCCGGCCAGTATACCGGTATCTTTTACTAAAAGCCGGGCTTTGCCTATGGTACCCTTGGGTATGGTAGCTAACGAGGTATGATCGCCGTCGCCAACATCCTCTTGCAGGGCATTGGCTATAAATTGGTCTGTATATGCTTTGTCCAAATCAAACTATTTTTTGAAGCCTCAAAAGTAACAACATTTTTGAGATGTTAAGGTTTGGGGGATGTGCAGATTTGCAGATTTGCGGATATGCAGATGATTTATAACTATAAGGCAAAAATTAATGCAAAAACGTTTAACATCGTTTAACATATTTTTGTATATTTTTAACATTAAATAATTGATTATCAATTATTTAAATCAAAAATAGCCTCAAAAAGTGTTAAACACTAAAAACTTACTATTTTATGGTACAAACCCCTGGCACCAGCTTGAGTTATTCAGTGCCTTTTGTATTGAAATAAACGAATAAACATACGATCCACACAATAACAAAAGGAATTAGTAAAAAGGCGATTATCAAATACCAAATCGCATAAAGTATTACAAAAACTAACGGTGAAAAAATTAATAGCTCTTTAAAAAAGTACCTTGTTGTTAAAAAGGGCAAACAAATAACACTCAAATGAACAATTAATAACATTATCCAAATAACAAATCTGCTCAACTCCATCCCTCCTGTTTTAATCATATAAATTGCGTCTGTAAACTCAGTTTCATATAAGGAAAACCATCCTTTGTCTCCGCCATTAACGGGTACAGCAATTACTATGGATAACAGGATCATTAAAAACAAAAGTATTTTCATGATTTTATTGATTGGATAGCATAGTCTATCTTATAATTTATCCCGATTACCTATCGCGTAGAGATTACCAAACTAATCACTGATTTCAAATCACTAATCACTATTTCGCCCCCTCAACCCTCACCTCTACCAACTGCATCACCCCTTTATTATCCTTTAAAGTAAAAGATACACGGAACACGCCTTTATCGGTAGTAAGCTCAATAACACCTACGTTATAAGCCGCGCTTGAGGTTACTTTATGCAACACTTTACTGCTAATGGGTTTGTTTTGGGTAAAGAATTTTTGGAGTATCTGTTCAGCCCGGGCTTTGGGATAGGTATCCAGGTCGGCCATAATGCCCATATCCACATTATTGGCAAAAAGTTTGGCAATTTCGCTGGTATTGCCTTTGGCAAAAAGGTCGGCCACGTGGTCAATGGTATCTGCCGCAGGCATAAAAAACACTTGCAGCAACATAAATAAAGTTAGGCAGGTAAGTTTCATAGGTCGATAAATTAAGTTAATACCGGTACTCTATGTTACTAAAATACGCTTTTTTTATTGAGTAATAAGTTTTGGGTGATGAGTTTTGAGTTTTTAGCGTGTTAATTTCAAATACTTATGCCTGCCATGTACTACTTAAAACTCAAAACTCACTACTCAAAACTCAACCAATCAACTATATTTGCCTTGTGGAAAATAAGAAACTCGCTTTAATTATATTAGACGGCTGGGGTTACGGTCGTAACGACGCGTCAAACGCTATTGTAGCTGCCAAAACACCTTTTTTTGATTCGCTTATAGCCAATTATCCAAACTCCAAACTCGAAGCATCGGGCATGGCCGTTGGTTTGCCCGAAGGGCAGATGGGCAACTCGGAAGTGGGACACATGAATTTGGGTGCCGGACGCGTGGTTTATCAGGAACTGGGCCGCATACATAAAGCGGTGGCCGATAATGAACTGGTAAGTAACCCGATTTTAAAATCGGCGTTTGAATATGCCAAAGCCAATAACCGCAGCGTGCATTTTATAGGTTTGCTGTCTGACGGAGGCGTACACTCGCACATCCGCCACGTTAAGGGTTTATGCGATGCTGCCAATAGCTTTGCCTTGCCCAATGTGTTTATCCACGCTTTTTTAGATGGCCGCGATACCGACCCGAAATCGGGCTTAGGCTTTGTGACCGATCTGGAACAATATATTGCCGGCACACCGGTAAAACTGGCATCGGCCGTTGGCCGTTATTATGCTATGGACCGCGACAACCGCTGGGAGCGTGTTAAAAAAGCTTATGATGTAATGGTGAACGGTATTGGCGCGCCAACAACCAATGTGGAGCAGGCTATAAAAGAATCGTACCTGAAGGATGTGACCGACGAGTTTATTGACCCTATTGTAAAAACCGACGGCAACGGGCAACCGCTGGCTGTTATAAAAGAGGGCGATGTGGTGATATGCTTTAATTTCCGTACCGACAGGGGCCGCGAAATTACGGTAGCACTTACTCAAAAAGCCTTCCCCGAATATAATATGCACCCGCTTAAACTGCGGTATATTACCATGACGCCTTATGACGAAACTTTTAAAAACGTTGAGGTAGTATTTAATAAAGAAGACGTTACCAAAACCATAGGCGAGGTATTGCAGGATGCCGGCAAGAACCAGATACGTATTGCCGAGACCGAAAAATATCCGCACGTTACCTTCTTCTTTTCGGGTGGCCGCGAAAAGGAATTTATAAACGAGAAGCGCCTGATGGTGCCATCGCCAAAAGTTGCTACGTACGACCTGCAGCCCGAAATGAGTGCGGCAGGTATAAGGGATGCTATTATCCCCGAACTGATAAGCGGCTGGCCAGATTTTGTGGTGCTTAACTTTGCCAATACCGACATGGTTGGCCACACCGGTGTATTTGAAGCGGTTGTAAAAGCGGCAGAAACGGCAGATAGCTGTACAAAAGCCGTTGTTGAGGCAGGGCTGGCGCATGGCTACTCGTTCATCATCATTGCCGACCATGGCAATGCCGATTATATGATAAATGATGACGGCACGCCAAATACCGCGCATACCACCAACCTGGTGCCGTGTATTGTTATTGATAAGGATGTAAAACACGTAAATGACGGCAAACTGGGCGACATTGCGCCAACTGTATTAAAAATATTAGGCGTAACTATCCCGCCCGAAATGACCGGCAATGTATTGGTGTAAAAAAAACATAGTTCCCTCCTTGAGGAGGGGTGCGGTTGACCGTGCAGTGGCAGGGAGGGGTAATAACCCGTATGTAACCCCTACCTCCTCCTTCCCCAGGGAAGGAACCGCACAAGTCCGCGCTTTATTTTTTTTATTACTTATAGCACTGGTACCTGCCTGCAAGCCGGATATTAAGGAAACCGGGGCAAGCGCCAAATATTTTGACCTGCAGGGCTATTTTAAAACTGAGGCTGCAAGGCGGGCCAAACTATCCGTACCGATATTGAAAACGGTAACACATAACGGCGCAACCGAAAGCAAGCGCGTAAAAATTAATAACTGGCCGCGCGAGTTAAACTTGTTTATTGAATCGGACATTAACAAAGCCGCATGGCGCGACAGCTACCAGATACAGCAAACAGACCATACCCTGATATATATGGCTAAAGATACCACCCTGAAAACGCGCGAAATAATTATCAATAAAAAGGATGGTAAGGTACAATGGATAACTATATATAATTACACACATAATATACTGTACACCAACCACGAAAAATTAAGCTACATGCCTGATTCTATTTATCAAATAGAAAAAACGCAGCATGTAAAATTACTGGGCATCAATAGATACACCATAACCGGTTATCTTAAACAACCATAAAAATAATTTATTATTAATTCCTGATTCTACGCGGGCCAATCGCGTCGGAAAGTTTTTCTTTAGAGAGGTCGAGCTGGGTGACAATATCCGTACGTGCAGGATCAGCAGCCAATATTTTTTCCAGATCGTCAATAGATGCTTTTAACGATTTAATGGCCCTCAGCTTGTCGTAGGTGCGCAAGTTGGTTTGTAGCTTAAATATAGCGTAATCACGATAGGCTATACCCCTGTTTTGATAATAGCTGACAATTTTACTGTCGCTCGTGCTAAACGTTATAGCTTTTGTAAAATCAACTATCGCCCCCAATAAATATTTTTCTTTTTCAACAGGCGAAAGCTGCGTGTCTTTGCCCAGGTTTTGTTGGGCCAATGCCCTGTAATAAAAAGCTGACGACTCGGTAGGCGCTATGTTAAGTTCGCGGGTAAACGTGTTTATTGATTTTAAGTAATTATCGCTGTGGTAATAAGAGTACCCCAGCATAAACAAGGCGTTTGTATTGGTCGAATCCAACGCGCAGGCTTTTTCTAACTGCATTACCGCCATTTTAAAATCAGCATCAATATAGGCTTGTTTACCTAACTTGAAATAAGCATTTTGGGCCCATGTAGCTTGTGCAGATGATACAACTAAGAAAGATATGATAACTGATAATCTCATTTAACCTATTTAGGTGCACGCCAAAGTATAGTTTATTAACTATATTTTGTTTGAATTATTATACCAATTAACAATTAAATATTTAAAATAGTTTATATTATTTATTAACATTAACCGTTACAAGCCTGACTTTTTTTCATATTTCCTATTTTTTACCGTTAATTTCAATAGCAATTAGCAGGGTTTATAAACAACACATTATCAGTATTTTGTATTACACTTATGCAAATATGCAAAAATACCCGGATATTGGCATAGCTCTTGAAACATTAGTTTGCGGGGTTAATATTGTAAATTTGTCCCCTGTTAGTTGCTGCGCCGTTTTTACGGGGTGACAATATGACGTTATATTTATATTCGATTTTAGAAAAGGTACCGGATGAGTTTTGACCCGTTTGATTTTAAGAATACATTACCCGTGATAAATGAAGATTCAGAATTTTTTCCGCTGATGTCGTCAGAGGATGAGGAGGAGATGAATAACGAGCAGGTGCCCGAGTTTTTACCTATCCTGCCGCTTCGCAATACGGTATTATTTCCGGGAGTGGTAATTCCTATTACCGTAGGGCGCGATAAATCTATCAAACTAATACGCGATGCCAATAAAGGCAGCCGTATGATAGGCGTGGTTGCCCAACTGGACGTAAATATTGAAGACCCCACTTTTGAGCAACTGCATAAAACAGGTACCGTTGCCCTTATTGTTAAAATGCTGCAAATGCCCGATGGCAACACCACGGTAATTTTACAGGGTAAAAAGCGATTTGTTTTAAAAGAGGAAGTTCAAAGCGAACCTTATATTAAAGCCACGGTTGAGCCTATTAAAGATGTTAAGGCTAAAGAAGATAAAGAATTTAAGGCCATGATATCATCCGTTAAGGATATGGCCATGAGCATTATACAGCTTTCGCCAAATATACCCAGCGAAGCAGGTATTGCCATACGTAATATTGAAAGCACTTCGTTTTTGATCAATTTCATATCCTCAAACATGAACGCGGATATGACTGCCAAGCAAGAGTTGCTTGAAGTAACCAATTTGCGCGAACGTGCCAACCTGGTACTTGAACACTTAACGCTTGACCTGCAAATGCTGGAGCTAAAGAACCAGATACAAAGCAAAGTACGGGTTGACCTGGACAAGCAACAACGCGATTACTTTTTAAATCAGCAGCTAAAAACCATACAGGAAGAATTGGGCGGCAACACTCCCGACCTGGAAATTGAAAGCCTGCGCCAGCGTGCCACAAAAAAGAAATGGAACGTTGAGGTTAAAGGGCATTTTAATAAAGAACTTGAAAAGCTGGCCCGCATAAACCCGGCCGCGGCCGATTATTCGGTACAGATAAATTACCTGGAGCTATTGCTTGACCTGCCGTGGAACGAATTTACCAAAGACAACTTTGACCTTAAACGTGCCCAAAAGGTATTGGATAAGGACCATTTTGGCTTAGATAAGGTTAAACAACGCATCATTGAGTACCTGGCCGTGCTTAAATTAAAGCATAATATGAAAGCACCCATACTTTGTTTGGTTGGCCCTCCGGGTGTTGGTAAAACATCGTTGGGTAAATCAATAGCTAAAGCTTTGGGTCGTAAATATGTGCGTATGGCGCTTGGCGGCATACGCGACGAGGCCGAAGTGCGCGGTCACCGCAAAACCTATATTGGTGCCATGCCGGGGCGTATTATACAATCGATAAAAAAAGCAGGCGCGGCAAACCCGGTATTTATTTTAGATGAGATAGATAAAGTGGGTAATGATTTCAGGGGAGATCCGTCGTCGGCCCTGCTGGAGGTGTTGGACCCTGAACAAAACAGCACATTTTATGATCATTATGTTGAGATGGATTTTGACCTGTCTAACGTGATGTTCATCGCGACAGCAAACTCATTGAGCAGCATACAACCTGCCCTGCTTGACAGGATGGAAGTTATTGAAGTAAATGGCTACACCATTGAAGAAAAAATTGAGATAGCTAAACAACACCTATTACCCAAACAACGCGAAGCGCACGGCCTTAAAGCTAAGGACGTGGTTATAAAAAACGACGCGCTTGAAAAACTGGTTGAAGATTATACCCGCGAGTCGGGTGTACGGGGGCTGGAGAAAAAAATAGGCTCGGTAGTGCGTGGCATAGCTAAAAAAATAGCTATGGATGAGGATCATAGCGTTAACGTAACCAAAGCCGAAGTTGAAAAAATATTAGGAGCGCCCATATATGATAAGGACCTGTACGAAGGCAACGAAACCGCCGGCGTAGTAACCGGCCTTGCCTGGACATCAGTAGGTGGCGATATTTTATTTATTGAAGCCAGCTTAAGCCCGGGTAAAGGCAAGTTAACCCTAACAGGCAGCCTGGGCGATGTGATGAAAGAGTCGGCAACTATTGCGTTGGCTTACATCAGGGCACATGCGTCAAGCTTTAATATCGATCCGCGCTTGTTTGACCAATGGGATATACACGTACACGTACCTGCTGGCGCCACCCCTAAGGACGGACCATCGGCAGGTATAACTATGCTTACAGCATTGGTATCGGCCTTTACACAGCGTAAAGTTAAGCCTCACCTGGCTATGACCGGCGAGATTACCCTGCGTGGCCGTGTGCTGCCGGTTGGCGGATTAAAAGAAAAAATACTGGCCGCCAAACGTGCCAATATTAAAGAGATCATCCTTTGCAAATCAAACCAAAAAGACATACTGGAAATTAAAGAAAGTTATATAACCGACTTGCAATTTCATTATGTTACGGATATGCGTGAAGTAATTAATCAGGCCCTGCTAACCGAAAAAGTTAAAGAACCGTTGGACCTTACCGTAAAAGCAGAATTAAAACCCGCGTTGAATTAATGGGAGCTTTTTCTATTTTTACCCCATTATAAAGAACCGGATGCACCGTATACGCCTGTTTGTTTTTTTCTTTTTTACCACCGTTACCGCATTTGCGCAAACCCATAGCACCGAAATTGGTCTGCAAACTGACAATGATGCCTACCTTATGCAGGGGTCTGACAGGTACTATACCAATGGTTTCTTTTTATTTTACCGTCATGCACTAAAGGTTGCCGACGGTACATCACTGAAAAATAAAATACTTGGGCTTGAACTTGGACAAAAAATTTTCAATGCCCAATCGGGCCGTATACCTTCGGTGGTTTATCTTGACCGGCCCTTTGCGGGTTATTTATATGCAGGTGTTAACCTTAACCT
>NZ_JBDTJZ010000019.1:0-19757 GCF_039935595.1 Mucilaginibacter sp.
GTGCCTGGAAACCTACACCATCAATTGGTACACCGTTATCTTTTAACCTTTTTAAAAGTTTATAAATTTTACGGTGTTTATTTGGACTCTCGCTGCTGTAGTCGTTATAATATAATTTAGCTTTTGGGTCGGCTTCGTGGGCAAATCTAAATGCTGCGTCTATAAATTCAGGGCCGCCAAATGTGGTGTACCAATTGCTTTTACGATAGATTGATGTTGAGTCGGCGCTATCATCAACTGCCTCGTTTACCACATCCCAAGCATAAATTTTTCCTTTATAATGATTCACAACTGTAAAAATATGGTCTTTTAAACGTTGTAATAATAACTCTTTGCTGGCCGGTTTACCGTCAGGTCCTTTAAACATCCAAGATGCTTCCTGCGCATGCCATAGTAAATTGTGGCCGCGTACTTTAATATGGTGTCTTTCAGCAAATGCCACAATCGCATCGGCATTTTTCCAGTTGTATACGTTTTCTGATGGATGAATAAGTCCCATTTTCATATCATTCTCTGGGGTAAAGCTGTTAAATTCTTTTACGATCAATGCAGAATCTTCACTTAATGACCGTGGACCTACAGCTACACCTATCAGAAAATCCTTTTTAAAATAATCTTTTAACCCTTTATCAGGATCATTTCTTGGCGTAGTATTGGGCACTGACGATACCGCAGCGCTTTGTTTAGGCGTACATTGTGTAAAATTTAACACAATAGCTAACGCCGCAGTCAGGACGGTAATATCCCTTCTGTAATTTTTTAATAAGATTGTATTCATCAGAATGAATTTAATTGGTTTATAGCTGCTAAAATTAACAATATTTAACACTTATTTTCCAAGTGTTATTGTCACTTTTTTGTTTGAAAAGGTATTAAACCGTTTTTAGTACTTTTACACACATACAACCAATTGAGCAATCTTGTTTATGAAATTAATTTTCACAGCCCTGTTAGTCATCGGTATAGCATTATCGGTTAAGGCGCAAACAGACTCATTGCACGCCGCTGTTTATACTCCGAAGGGCAAGCCTGTACAGATGGGGAATGTTACCAAACAGCTAATTATATTGGGTACCACGCTTGATATTAAAAGATTTGAAGTGTATACCTTAACCCTTGAGCCCGGGAAAAAATACAGCTCAACCGCAACCGACAGAAAAAACGAACAGCTTATTGTTGTTAAAGATGGTAATATTAAAATAACGGTAAATGATACTGCTAAAACCGTTGGCCCCGGCAGTCTCGCTTTAATTTTGGCCGGCGATAAAATAGCTTTTGAAAACACCTCGGCACAACCGGTAAGCTGGTATGTTTTAAATTACCAGACATCAATGGAAAACCACCAACGCGGCCATGATGCCGGACCGTCTTTTTTAAAGGATTGGAAGGACCTGAAAGTAACTAAAACAGATAAAGGAGAAACGCGTAATGTGTACGACAGGCCAACAACCATGTTTGAGCGTTTTGATGTACATGCCACCGTATTAAATAATGGTTTTGACAGCCACGCCCCGCATACCCACCGCGCCGAAGAGCTGATATTGATGATAAACGGTAATTGCCAGTTTCAAATTGGGCAGGAGAAATTTCAGGCAAAAAATGGCGATGCCGTGCTAATGGCTTCAAAAGTGCCACATGCCGCACAAAATGTGGGTACCGCGCCTTGTAGTTATTATGCCATACAATGGCATTTATTAAAGGGTAATTAACGTATAAACGCAATACTTTACGTATATACCCAATTGCAAAAAAAAGAGACGCAAAATATTGCGTCTCTACATTAACATATGTTCTGATATTATTTTTCTACCTCGCTGGTATTCAAAAACACAAAGTTATTATCAAACATATCCAGCTTGATCTTACTGTCCCTATCTACTTTGCCGGCTAATATTTGTTTGGATAATTCATTTAAAATACGTTTTTGAATTACCCTTTTTAGCGGCCTTGCGCCAAACTGCGGGTCGTAACCCAATTGTGCCAGCCAATCTAAAGCTTCTTCTGATGCTTCGATCTCCACGCCCATTTCGGCTAAGGTATTTTGTACCTGTTTAAACTGCAGCTTAACAATTTCGGTTATTTCATTACGACTCAACGGTGTAAACATAATGATCTCGTCAATACGGTTTAAAAACTCCGGACGTATGGTTTGACGCAACAGCGTAAACAATTCGTTCTTAGTTTTAGCGATCACTTCATCTTTATTATCATCATCCAAGTCCTGGAAATTTTCTTGTATCAGGTTTGATCCGATGTTGGATGTCATGATGATGATGGTGTTTTTAAAGTTCACCACCCGTCCCTTGTTATCAGTTAAGTGCCCATCATCCAATACTTGTAAAAGGATGTTAAATACATCAGGGTGTGCTTTTTCTATCTCATCCAGCAATACTACGCTGTATTGTTTACGGCGCACGGCCTCGGTTAACTGTCCGCCTTCATCATAACCCACATAGCCGGGAGGCGCGCCTATTAAGCGCGATACTGAATGACGTTCCTGATATTCGGACATATCAATACGCACCAGCGCATTTTCGTCATTAAATAAATATTCGGCCAATGCTTTGGCTAACTCAGTTTTACCGACACCTGTTGTGCCTAAGAAAATAAATGATCCAATCGGCTTGCGTTTATCGTGCAAACCGGCACGGCTGCGGCGTATAGCATCGCTTATAGCCTCAATGGCTTCCTCCTGCCCTGCTACACGTTTATGCAGCTCTTCTTCCAGATTAAGCAGCTTTTCGCGCTCGCTTTGTATCATTTTGGTAACCGGGATACCTGTCCAGCGGGAAACTACACCTGCGATATCATCTGCGGTAACTTCCTCTTTAAGCATCCTGTTGTCTGCCTGGTTTTCCAGCAAGGCGGCTTTCAATTTCTCTACTTCTTCCTGCGCTTTGACTATAGTACCATAGCGTAATTCGGCTACTTTGCCATAGTCCCCGGCGCGTTCGGCTTGTTCGGCTTCTTGCTTGTAGTTTTCTATCTGTTCAACTTTTAAGTTGATGCCGTCTACCACATCCTTTTCGCCCTGCCATTTGGCACGTAACGAATCTCGCTCGGCGGATAGGTTGGCTATTTCCTCGCTCAGCTCTTTTACTTTTTTATCGTCTTTCTCCCGTTTAATGGCTTCGCGCTCAATTTCCAGCTGCATAATGCGGCGTTCCAGTTCGTCCACAGCTTCGGGTACCGAATCCATTTCGATACGCAGTTTTGAAGCGGCTTCGTCCATTAAGTCAATTGCCTTATCCGGTAAAAAGCGATCAGATATATAGCGTTGCGACATTTCTACCGCGGCAATGATAGCCTCGTCCCTAATGCGCACTTTATGGTGCGATTCGTAGCGTTCTTTCAATCCCCTTAAAATAGATATCGCATCCGCAGTATCAGGTTCATCTACCAATACCATCTGGAAACGTCGCTCTAAAGCCTTATCTTTTTCAATATATTTTTGGTATTCATTAAGCGTGGTTGCACCAATAGCTCTCAACTCGCCACGGGCCAATGCGGGTTTCAATATATTAGCCGCGTCCATAGCGCCTTCGCCGCCACCTGCACCTACCAGGGTATGTATCTCGTCAATAAATAATACGATCTCACCGTCTGCCTGGGTAACTTCTTTAATTACAGCTTTCAGGCGTTCTTCAAACTCACCTTTATACTTGGCACCGGCTATCAGCGCGCCCATATCCAGCGAATAAACGGTTTTGGTCTTTAAACTTTCGGGCACGTCGCCTTTAATAATACGGAAAGCAATACCCTCGGCAATGGCGGTTTTACCTACACCCGGCTCGCCAACCAGTATGGGGTTGTTTTTGGTGCGGCGCGATAATATTTGTATAACACGGCGTATCTCCTCATCACGACCGATAACCGGATCCAGTTTGCCCGATTCGGCATACTCATTTAGGTTTCGGGCGTATTTGTTTAAAGCATTATAGGTAGCCTCGGCATTTTGATCGGTTACTTTATTATCTCCGCGTAAGCCGATGATAGCTTTTTTAAGGTCTTTTTCGTTTACACCAAAATCTTTTAATGCGGTGCTGGCTTTATCGTTTACAGCTAAAATACCCAGTAATATATGTTCAACCGATACAAACTCGTCTTTAAATTCTTTGAGGTATGAAGTTGCCTTTTGAAGGACCGAGTTGGATGTAGATGATAAATAAACATCGCTGCCGCTAACTTTAGGAAAGCTGCTTATCAGGCTGTCTAACTGTTCGTTAAGTCGGTTAAGGTTAACGTTTAATTTTTTTAACAGGTAGGATATAACATTTTCATCAACCAATAATAAGCCTTTCAGTATATGTGCAGGTTCAATAGCCTGCTGCTGATTACCGGTGGTAATTTCTGAAGCTTTTTGTATAGCCTCCTGTGCTTTTATGGTAAAATTGTTAAAGTTCATAAGTAATAAGTTTTGTATTACTTAGCGCTCAAAACACTTGCCACGTTTAATTGATATGTTAAAATGGCATTTGAAATTAAAATGGGATGACGTTTTGTCCAGCTTAAAGTAACTTATCTATCTGTTTGTAAAGGGTCTTTTTGTCTGATGGTCTGGAGGCATTTGTGGTTACTATCTGCCCTTGTTTATTCATCAAGATATATGATGGATAACCCTCAAGTTTGTAAGTACCCATAAAAAGTTTTGAGGCGTCGCTCGTCAAAAAATAATTTTCTCCTTTAATGTTTTTTTCTTTTACAAGATTTTTCCAGTTAGTAACTAAAGATTGAAGACATAAATTTATAAATACCACATCTTTATTTGCCATAGCTTTTTGTAAGGCTGGTGTACTTCTCATTTCGTCTAAACAAGGTGCGCACCAGGTTGCATATACATCAACATATAATACTTTGCCCGGGTATTTTGCAGCCAGATAACTAAATACATCTGTTTTAGGAATATTAGAAACTACACCATTGGCCGATAAATATTTAACACCTGCTACGTTTGTTAACGGAAAAGCGGGTTTATTAGTAATATTGGTTTGTTTTTTTAATGCTGTATAATAGATCGCTTTGGTAAAATAGCTTTGCAGATCTTTCAATGAGTTAAGTATACCCGGTGTTTTGGTTGCAAACGATTTTAAATGATGGTATAGCATATAGTCCCGGCACTCACCTGCCGGTAATTTCAATATCAATGCTATTGTTTTTTTAAGGATAGCTTCTTGAGTATCTGTTTTCTCATTTATATTATCATCAGCTTCTTTAAGATAGGATACATACCATCCTAAATGATATGGAAATAGCATAGACTTAAAATTTTCTGGGTTATACATATCAAAAAAAGAATCGGCAAATACACTTATCCTGGCTTGTTTATCTGCGATTGAACCTTCTTTTATAACACCATAATCTGAAATCGTATTAGATATTAGAAATTTGATATCTGTTTTGGCCCAATTTACTACTATAGTATCCAAATTATTTTTACTGGCATATTCATTCAGCGCAATTAAATATCTATTGTAATCTTGCTTTACCTCGCTTAACATAGCTTTTGGTGCTAAAGTCATGTCGTATTTGTGATAAGGAAGATGGACTATATAATCAAAACATAAATTAAGCTGGGTTTTAATTAAAGCGTTATCACCGGTAATAGTAAGCCATTCAAATTTTGGTTTATTAAGCAATGACGCGTCAATTGTCAAATGCACCGAATCACGGGGTTGTACATATAAATTTATAAAGTAATTAGCGTAATTAATTGTCATGTTATGGGTGTATAACATATTCTGTTGTACCCTAAATTCACCCAACTCATTTATCTCTACGCTCGACGAGCCATCAACAAGCGGGTCCAGAAAATTAAATTTAAATACTTTGGGTGTTTTCTCTGTACAGTTAATAACCTTGCCGGTAATGATAACCGGTTTCATTTTTTGTGCATAGCATAATGTGGAAACTATACTTAATACAGCCATTAAAAAAAGCGACAGTTTTTTCATGGTTAAAATTCAGGTTTTGGTTTGTTAGGTAAACTTGCTATAAATAAATGAGTTAAGCAACAGGCAGCCGAAATTAATTAAAAGCTTTACTCCTCCCTTGCCTCTTTATAAAACTTATCACTAAAATTCACCAAAAATAACTCGTCGGTAGCGCGGGTGCAGGCGGTGTAAAACCAGCGGAGAAAATCCAGGTTTACCATATCATCGGTTAAATAGCCCTGATCAACAAATACGGCACCCCATTGGCCGCCCTGTGCTTTATGGCAGGTAATTGCGTAGGCGAATTTTATTTGCAGCGCATTATAATATGGGTTAAGCTTTAACTCGGCATGTTTAGCGCGTTTGTTGGTTATGTGGTCGTAATCTTTCATGGCCTCTAAATACAGGCGCTTTTGATCAACAGGATTCAGTGCAGGAGATTCGGAATATAATGTATCCAACAATATCTTGCAATCCAGTACCGGGTCCTCGGCATAATCAATAAACTCTATCTGCACATCCGCGAAGCGGAAACCATACATATCTTCTATCTTACGCACCTTCCTGATCTTGGCAATATCGCCATTGGCAATAAAACCGGTGCTGCTTTCCTCCTGCTCCTGCAGCCAGAAGTAATTGTTTTTAACGATCATGATCTGGTCGCCGCCGGTCAGCTCTTCCTCGCGCCAAAGCAGCCGGGCACGTATTTGCTTGTTATACAGGTTAGCGTTTTTGTTGGAACGGCAGATGATGAGCGTATTCTCGTTGCCATATTTATTATAGGCATACTCCAACCCTTCTTCCAGTCGCTCGCCCGTCATGCGGTACACATCTTTATAGCCCTTGGTGATGATCTGCGGCATGGTTTCCTTGCCTTTGCGTATCATATCGCGAATGCGGGTAACATTAAATAAGATACCCGAATCCTTTTGCTGGCGTAGCACATCCGTCATTTCGTAAGTAAACACATCCAGAAAAAACTCCGACTTCATAAGCTTCGCATCCAGCGCCGGGCTTTCGTCTGAACCAACCGGTGGTAACTGGGCGGTATCGCCAACCAATAGCAGCTTACAGTTCTTTTTATTATAAACGTATTTTACCAAATCGTTAAGTAACGTATCGCGGTTATTGCCGCTTATCTGATCAGACACCATAGAGGCCTCATCAACAATAAATAAAGTGTTATTAGCGAGATTATCAGCAATACTAAACGACTCATCCACATTCAAAGCTGACTTTTTGCGGTAGATGCGTTTATGTATGGTAAAAGCCTTACGACCCGAATAATTGGTTATTACTTTTGCTGCCCGCCCGGTTGGTGCCAGCAGCATCGATTTGTAGTTATAGTGCTTCAATGCTTTTACCAACGCGCCTAGTACCGTTGTTTTGCCCGTGCCGGCATAGCCTTTTAGTATAAAGCATTCGTCGCCTTTATCGCTTTCTAAAAACGTATGCAGCATGGCAAACAGCTCGGTTTGCTGCTCAGTTGGCTGGTGCGGAAAGGCTTGCTGAATATGTTGTGCTGACACTTTACAAAAATGCTGATAAGTAACCTAATTTAGTAATTCAAAAAAACATTACTTTTGCTTACAGCAATATGACCGAGCAAACTTATACGTATAACCATAACTCCTTTAACCTTAACGAGGCCGGTAATTATACTTTATTGATACAGGCAAATGCCAAAACATTTGATTATGCCATTACGCATAATAAAACTTTGATGTCATTGGGTACAAATTGCGCTGTTGATGAGTTAACGTCTTCGGATAAGTTGATGGCCGAATATAAACAAACAGTTATTACGGTACCTGCCAAAGCATTTACACTGGTACCCGTAAATTTATTTGATGCCGCCCGCCTGGCTGATATGGCCCGCGTACTGGATGTAAAAGAAAACGAAAAGGTGTTGGCACAAGTGCTGGATGAAGATAATTATGTAATATATAAATCTGATGAACAGTTGGTTAGAAACACCAGTTCATTAGATACTAAAAATATAAAATTTGCCCCCGACGGGTGGTTAAAAGCTATTGAGCAAAGCGGTCCTTCAAACAGTTACCTGCATTTAAACATCAATGGCACTTATGTGGAGTTTGCTTATTTTAAAGGGAACAAACTACGTTTTTATAACAAATTTGAGGCTACCAGCCCGGAGGAATTACTGTATTTTACCCTGATGGTGAGCAACGAATTGGAGTTGAAACAACAGCAAACCACTTTGGTACTAAGTGGAAGTATTAATCCCGGCGATGCGCACTATAAAAACCTGGCCGAATACTTTTTTAACGTGCGCTTAAACAGTCAGCAACCACTTGAATTACCTGCTGATATGGATATTCCGGCGCATCAATTATTATACCTGTCGGCCTTGTATTTATGCGCATTATAGGTGGCAGCTTAAAAGGGCTTCGGCTTAATCCCCCCAAAAATTTACCTGTACGCCCAACAACCGATCTGGCAAAAGAAGCCTTATTTAACATATTGCTTAACCTGGTTGAATTTGACGATATTAAAGTGCTTGACCTGTTTAGCGGCACGGGTAATATATCATTGGAATTTGCTTCGCGCGGGGCTAAGGAGGTGGTATCTGTTGATCGAAGCATACAGTGTATTCATTATTTGAAAGATACCGCGCGTCAGCATAAATTAGAGCAGATCAAGACCTTTAAAGCTGATGTTTTTAAATACCTGCAACTGGAAACCGACCAATACGACCTGATATTTGCCGACCCACCTTACGATTTGAACCAGATACCCGAAATACCGAAGATAATATTTGAAAAGAATTTGGTTGCGCCGGGAGGTTTATTGATAGTTGAACACCAGTCTATGCAAAATTTGAGTCAGCATCCGGCCTTTGTGGAGCAGCGTAAGTATGGGCATTCGTCGTTTTCGTTTTTTAGGCCTAAATAATTTGTCATTTCGAACGAGGTACGAGGAGAAATCTTAAACGCTTGCCTGTTCCGCGTTTAAGATTTCTCACTACGTTTCGAAATGACAATGAAATTTTGTTATAACTTTACATCAAATTATATAACCTCGCATGAAAATAGCGCTATTTCCCGGATCATTTGACCCTATTACCAAGGCCCACGTGGATATTGTTAAACGATCTGTTGGGTTATTTGATAAGGTTTACATAGGCATTGGCGCAAACAGCAGCAAACAGGGACTATTAAGCGTTGAAAAACGCGAACAAATGCTACGTGCTGTATTTGAAAGCGAACCTAAAATACACATCGTAGCCTATGATGGTTTAACGGTTGATTTTTGTAAAAGTATTGGCGCGCAATTTATGATACGCGGTATACGTACGGTATCTGACTTTGAGTATGAAAAAGCTATAGCGCAGATGAACCATGTTATGGCCCCCGAAATTGAGAGTATATTTATTGTAAGTAAGCCGGGTTATTCGTCCATCAGTTCAACCATTGTGCGCGAGATAATGCGTCATGGCGGTGATGTAAGCCAGTTTATTCCGAAAGAGGCGCAGGCATATCTGTAACCAGGTACGTTTTAACCAGCACATCCATAATAGACGGGAAGGTGTTGGCAATAATAGTATCTACATTTTTCTTTTTAAACCAGCGCACATCCGTAATACCTTCTTCTTTTTGAGGTTTTAATTTTTCCTGTCCGCGGCTTTTCATTTTATACCAATGGGTCTTTTTTAGCACTACTTCCTCACGGCTGATGTAGGCATGGTAAGTTTTGCATATTTTTGTACCTAACTGGCTCACCTTAATACCACATTCCTCTTCCACTTCGCGTACGGCAGCTTCTTTGGTTTTTTCGCCTTTTTCTATTTTGCCTTTGGGCAGGTCCCATTTATCATTGCGGTAAATAAACAAATAGGCTCCGGCAGTGTTTTTTACAATGCCACCGGCGGCTTCAATTAATGGCAGGCTTTGGCTTAATTTTTTTAAATATGCTTTGGCATCTGTGCATAATACATAAAACCTTGCTGCCTTGTGCGCTACTATCCAGGTATAAATTATTTTCAGATCAAAGGTCTGGGCATCAATTTGTTGATAATCATCTTTTGCCGCAGGTGCCAATTCTGTTATCAGTATTAGCTTTTCGTTAATATAAATTCTGTATTTTTGAGCCATGTTAAATAATACCGAGACCCAGCAACAAGTAGCCGAATTTCTGCTGCAAATTAAAGCAATTAAATTGCAACCTAATAATCCTTTTACATGGGCATCGGGATGGAAATCGCCAATATATTGCGATAACCGCGTTACGCTTTCACATCCTACCATACGAACTTACATACGCCAGCAATTAACAGAAGCTATAAGCGAAAAATTTGGTGCCGTTGGCTGTATTGCCGGTGTAGCAACAGCAGGTATACCGCAAGGCGCATTGGTAGCGCAGGAGCTGGGTCTGCCCTTTATATACGTACGATCAAAACCTAAAGAACACGGCACGGGCAGCCTTATTGAGGGCGATGTGGTTACAGGTAAACGGGTTGTTGTTATTGAAGATCTGATATCAACAGGTAAAAGCAGCTTACAAGCCGTTAACGCCTTGCGCGATGCCGGGTATGATGTGGCAGGTTTAGCGGCCATATTTAGCTATGGTTTTGATGTTGCCGATCAAAATTTTAAAAAAGCCAATTGCCCATACATTACGCTGTCAAACTATGATGCATTAATAGCCTACGCCGAAGAGCACCAGTATATTTTGCCCGCTGATGTAGCCATACTGAAACAATGGAGAGAGAACCCTGCGGAATGGGGAGTTAAGTAGTTATAAAGATTGAAGATTAAAGATTGGTTGATTACATTAATAACTAATCTTTAATCTTCAATAACCAATCTTTAAACATGAGTGTTTTTACAAGTACAGCAATAATTAACCGCCCGGTATCAGATGTTTATAATTTCCTGGCGGATATGAATAACCACAAGCAATTAATGCCTGAAAGTATTATTGACTGGTCTTCCACTACCGATACAGTAAACTTTAATATTCAAAATATGGCTAAGCTTTCTTTAAGAGTAGATAGCCGTACACCAGACTACCAGATTGTTATTATACCTGCCCAAACCCCGCCATTTGCCATGAAATTGGTTTGGCAGCTTGCCGCTGATGGCGATACCACAAAAGCAACCTTTACCATCAATGCCGAACTGAATATGATGATGAAAATGATGGCATCAGGTCCGTTGCAAAAACTGGCCGACCATGAAACGAGCAGCCTTGCGGCTGCAGTTAAATAGTGATTAGTTAATCAGAGATTAGTTTAGTTTGCGACTTACGAATATTCAACTAATCTCTAATCACTAATTAACTAATCACTATAAAAGACTACCTTTGCGGCAAATTACACGTGCAGCATGATCACCGTATCCAATCTATCCTTACGTTACGGAAAACGTACCCTTTTTGAAGATGTTAACCTGAAATTTACCCAGGGAAACTGTTATGGCATTATTGGCGCCAATGGTGCCGGTAAATCTACTTTTCTAAAAATACTTTCGGGCGATATTGACCCTACCAGCGGGTCGGTAAGTTTTACCCCCGGCGAGCGTATGGCCGTACTGAGCCAAAATCACTATGCTTTTGATGAGTTTACAGTTTTAGAGACCGTTATGATGGGGCATAAAGAAATGTATGCCGTAATGAAGGAAAAAGACGCCATATACCTTAAGGAGGACTTTAACGATGCCGATGGCGAGCGTGCCGGCGAACTAGAAAACCTGTTTGCCGAAATGGATGGCTGGAACGCCGAAAGTAATGCCGCTACCCTATTGAGTAACCTGGGTATTAAAGAAGAGTTTCATTATAGCCTGGTTAAGGATCTGGACAATACACAAAAAGTACGCGTATTATTGGCACAGGCCCTGTTTGGCAAACCGGATATTTTATTGCTGGATGAGCCTACCAATGATCTGGATATACATACCGTTAGCTGGCTGGAAGACTTTTTGGCAAGCTATGAAGCTATTGTACTGGTAGTATCGCACGACAGGCACTTTTTAGATACCGTGTGTACGCACGTGGTTGATATTGACTTTGCCAAAATGACCATTTATACCGGTAACTATACGTTCTGGTACGAATCGAGCCAGTTGGCCTTGAAACAGCGTGCCGATCAGAATAAAAAGGCTGAGGACAGGGTTAAGGAGTTGCAGGATTTTATTCGCCGCTTTAGTGCCAACGCCTCTAAATCAAAGCAGGCTACCAGTCGTAAAAAGGCTTTGGATAAGATAAACCTGGACGAGATACAGCCATCAAACCGTAAATACCCGGGTATTATATTTAATAATCTGGGTCGTGAAGCGGGCGACCAGATATTGCAGATAGAAAAACTAAGCAAAAAGCTTAACGACGAAGTATTGTTTAGCAACATTAACCTGATGGTAAACAAGGGCGATAAAATTGCCGTACTATCCAACAATAGTTTAGCTACAACTGCTTTTTACAACATACTTACCGGGCGCGATAAAGATTTTAAAGGCGAGTTTAAATGGGGCGTAACCATTAACGTGGCCGATATCCCGATGGATAATGCCGATTACTTTAAAGGGAAGGACGATAACCTGATAGATTGGCTGCGCGAATACTCGCCGGGCGAAAAGGATGACCAGTTTATACGCGGCTTTTTGGGTAGGATGTTGTTTAGCGGCGAGGAAGTATTGAAGAAAAGTAATGTACTGTCAGGCGGCGAAAAAATGCGCTGTATGTTTAGCCGTATGATGCTGCAGCAGGCCAACTTATTAATGTTTGACGAGCCAACCAATCACCTCGATCTGGAATCTATCACCGCGCTAAATAATGGCATGAAGGATTTTAGGGGCACTATGCTGTTTACCTCGCGAGATCATGAACTGGTAGAAACTGTGGCCAACCGTATTATTGAACTCACACCAAAAGGAATTATTGATAAACTAATGACTTACGATGAATACATTAACAGCGATGCCGTAGAAAAGCTGCGCGAGGAAATGTATTCTTAGTCCGGAAGTCGGGGAAGTCCGGAAGATAGCGAGGATTCAACTTTTTCTGTCTTTCCGACTTACGGACTTTCGGACTTCGAAAAAAAATCCGTTTCTTTGCAATCCCCAAACACGACTTGGTAGCTCAGCCGGTAGAGCAACTGACTCTTAATCAGTGGGTCGAGAGTTCGATCCTCTCCCAGGTCACTTTTAATATTGAAAGCCTAAAGCGAAAAGCTTTAGGCTTTCTTGTTTTTATAATAATTAGCGGTGCTTATGAGCAGGATTTTTTTGGTAAAATGGTTTACAAAGGTTTACATAATTAGCGAAAAAATATGTTAAATATTTGATTATCAATTATTTGATAAAAATAAGTGTAAACCCTAAATGATAACCACCGAAAATGCTTTTTAGGTCACATTTGTCACTTGCCATTAAGTTAAATAATTACGACAAATAAATAAAGTAAATAGCTATTAATCAATTAGTAAAGATTTCAATTCCCTCTAAAAACTCTAATTGAAAACTTCGCAACTTTTGAAAACTACAAAATTTAGTTTATTCACTATCGCGAGCATTCCCGCATGTAGAATTTTCATATCTTAGTAATATGAGTAAGCCAATAACAACCGGTATTCATGATAACTTAAAAGACGGCATAGAAACCCTTTCGGGCGAAAGCATGGACGGTGTTACGGTGCATTATAACAGCAACCAACCCGCGCAGTTAAATGCCATTGCCTACGCACAGGGCGCAGCTATACATTTGGCCCCCGGCCAGGAAAAGCACTTGCCGCACGAAACATGGCATGTGGTACAGCAGCAACAAGGCAGGGTAAAACCAACAGCACAGCTAAAGGGCGACGTAATTGTGAATGCTGATAGTGAACTGGAAAAAGAAGCTGATAAAATGGGACAAAAAGCTACCGGTTCTATTTCTAATCATAAAAAATAACTTTAACGTCAATTGGTGTTTTAAAACTATTTTACCGATTTTTTATTTAATGGTATGGTAAGCCATTATATAGTGGCTACATTTATCAATATATGGCCGACAACAACAAACAAAGTTACCTAACCAAAGTATGGCAAACGGTGGGTATAGTTGCCCTTTTAGTAGTAACTATATTGGTTATCCGGGTAGCATTCAGCATATTATTACTGGTGCTTTCCGGTATTTTAATATCAGTATACTTTCACGGGTTGGGCGATGCGGTGCAGCGTCGTACCAAACTGGGCCGTAAATGGGCAATGGTTATTAGTATAGCGGGATCATTGGTACTGCTTACGGGCTTGTTTTGGTTTATGGGCACCAAAATACAGCAGCAGGTTGCCGAACTGAGCAATACCCTGCCCCAAACCCTCAATACCGCGCGCACCAAATTAGATCAAACCTGGATAGGACACATGGCATTAGACAGTTTTAAGGGCGGCGGCTCGCAAAAACTGGTAGCCACTGTGCAAAGTTTATTCAGCACCACATTTGGTGTATTGGGCGATCTGTATATCATTATTTTTCTGGGAATATTTTTTACAGCCAGTCCTTCGCTTTACAAGAATGGTTTACTGGTATTGGTGCCTGCAAGTAAAAAAGAGGTGGCCGGCTGCATTATGGACCGTGTTAGCCTCTCGCTTAAAGGCTGGTTAAAGGGGATGTTGTTTTCAATGTTGTTGATCACCATCATTATCGGGGCCACCTTAACCATAATTGGGGTTCCGGTTGCTTTTATATTGGCGCTGATAACCGGGTTGCTGGAGCTGGTACCCAATATAGGTTCGTTAATAGCCATGATACCCGGCGTTTTACTGGCACTTACCATGGGCACCAATACGGCTATACTTGTAGCCATAGTATATATCACCGCCCAAACACTGGTAGCCAATATAGTTACGCCGTTAATTCAGAAAAAAATGATCAACCTGCCCCCTGCCCTTACTTTAATAAGTCAGCTTATTATGGGCACGGTATCAGGTGCTTTGGGCATTATACTGGCCGTACCCCTGCTGGCCATTATTATTATACTGGTAGATGAGCTATACGTTAAAAAAATAGCCGGCAATACCAAGGTTGAACTGAAGGAAGAGCCGCTGAAATAGTTGTGAAATTTTAGAATATCTATGTTCTTAGGATAGAATTAGTACGCTGAATTATAGTTAGTTGTTTGCTGTCTTACTTATCGCATCGCGTAAAAAATCATTAATGTGGTCAGCGCGTATATTAAACTCTTTTTCAAACATATCTTTATAACTGGTATACTCCATTGCACGTTTTAAGCCGTTTATCCCCCCTGTTTATATACCAAGCTGCATATCAGGCCCTGTACAGCACTGCCCGGATTGGTATGGGCATCTGTGTACCAAAAATCATCAACGTTATTTAAATTCACTCCAGGGTGTTGCAACAGGTATTTATTTACTCTTTTAATATGCCATTCTACATTGTGACCCATACTCCCAGCATAAAAAACTGCCAGGCCCATCTGTATTGGTGATTTTGGGATACAAATGATTTAAGTACAAATGCACAACTTCATGAAAATAGTTTTCGCCCAGACCACCGCAAAATACCCGGTTATCCTTGTCATCAGATTTACCGGATGGCACCGGCAAATTGCCCATAAGCAAAGCGTAGTCAAATCCTTGTATTTATATAATTCCTCCATATCGTCGGCAAGGTAATAGCGTATATTAATTGGCTTAAGGCCCCAATCCTTTTCAAGCTTTTTAATGTTATTTATTAAGCTATCAGCAGATCTTGAATTAAATTTATGATAAGACGGATAATAGGGGCTGACCAAAAAGCAGATGCACGCGTGCCGCGTGTGCCCCCTCGCGTAAGAATACAGCATTAAAAAGCGGGCACATTCTTGTAAGAGCGTCCGTTTTTTTTTGAAATCTCAGCATTAAAATTAAATTTGCCTGATATAAGCCATCTGGCCTTTAATTTAAACCTTACACAACAATGAAAAGAATTTTAGCATTTGCACTTATTGTAACAAGCCTTTTATCATGCAAAAAAGGCGAAAATACCGCACCCGAAACACCATCTTCAGGAACACTAAATGTATATACCGTTGATAATGATAACGTAAGCATACTTCGTCAAAATTTAGATGGGACGGCTCCCAAAAGCTTGGTGGCCTACCAGCAGGATGCGGGCAAAAATATTTTTATTGGTGACGTGTCTGCCAATACACCGGTTACCAAAATTGCTTATTTATTGCGTAAAGGCGAACCCGGTGCGTATTTAACAGAGCTACACCTTGCGGCAGCCGATGGAAGTAATGACCGTGTTTTAAAGAGCTACAAACAAAACAACGTGTATCCGCTTATGGTGAAAATAGGTAACAATGGGATTATTTATTATACTTATAGGGACTTTAATGATGATAGTTACCAACTTTACTCCATTAATGAAAATGGAACGGGGGAAACTAAAATTAGCGGTGTGTTTAGGGGCATAAGTGATATTACGGCCGATGGAAAGTATGTAGTTGCGCTTTCTGATTTGAGTAATCTTTTACGCCTTAATTATTTTGACGTAACAGCCAATGGAGACGTAAGAAACGCTTTATATACCGACCTGTCTATTTCCGGTTTACGACAGGCGCGCATATCTCCCGATGGAAAGAAATTGATAGCGCTTTATCTTAGTTACGGAATAAAGTGTCGCATTATTGATCTGGCTACAAAGAAGTATACTGATGTGTCAATTACCACCGGATTGGCAGGCGACGCTTATCATTATTATATGTCATTAGCTCCTGATAATGATAAGATCATTTTTATGGCCCAAGGTAGTTCATCATCAACAAGTTATATCTACAGTCAAACCTCTGGTCAAATAACCCAGTTCAATAACGTTACCAACGGTGTAGCCCAAGGTTACATTTTTTGAGTTACGTTATGATTGTCAACAGCATACCACCCGCGTATGCTGTTGAAGATACTGCTGTATGCTTGTAGTGTAAAGATCTACACAGGCCGTAAGAAAGCTAAAGCCTTGCTACAGGATATTCACTTCATGTGGTTATCAGGTATGAGTAGGCCCGATTTCCGCACGATCAATAACTTTCGCAGTTCAAAGGCAAAAGAAGCAATAGAACATTTATTTCAACAGATGCTTTTGTTCCTGACGGATCATGGCTATATCAAAATGGAGAACCACTTCTGCGATGGCAGCACGATCTCGGCCGATTGCAATAAGCATAAAATGGTATGGAAGAAGAATGCCGAGCGATTTAAAGCCGGTACAGAGGAAAAATGTCGGGGTTTAAGTATATCTGAGCACTGCTGTTTAGCGAAAAAATGATTGCAAATAATGAAAGCAGGTACCTTATCATAAAACATAATTACAAAAAACCATGTTTCAATCCACGCCGGTTAACACAATTTAACATTTATCTTTTTTTTATAACACTCTTTTTTTCAATTAATTTCAATAGTATATTTGTATAACTTTAGTAATAAAGCATCCTCAAAACTGTTACATACGTATAGGTATTAACTAAAACATTTTAATTATGAAGTATCTTAATTTGTTTAAAATTATAGCTATTGCTGCTATAATGGTTTTTACGGTGGCAGGTTGTACCCGCACGTATGTCAGACCGGCTTATTACTATCCACCGGGAAATGCGGCTACAGATGTGGCAGCAGTTAGTTTTATTAACGCTTCGCCCGATGCACCGGCGTTAAATTTGTATCTGGATAAGAACATGGTGGGCGGCTCGTACCGCTATGCGGATCACTCCAATTATTTTTATGCCTATACCGGCACGCGCACCGCATCTGTTTACGAAAGCAGTACTCAGGAGTACAGTGCCAATATTGTATTAACAAGGGATAAATATTATTCGCTGTTCCTGGCGGGAAAAATTGCAAGCCCTGAATATGTTTTACTGGAAGATAGCCTTACCAGGCCCGCAATTGGCAAAACCAACGTCAGGTTTGTAAATATGAGCCTGGGCTCGGGGTCGCTTGATCTGGTTGCAAATGGTACCCTATTGGTAAATGGCCGTACTTATAAGCAAAATAGCGGTTATGTAGCCGTTGCCGGCGATACCAAATATATATTTACAATACGCGATCATGGCAGTACTGTAGATAAAGTGACGTTACCCGAAACCACCCTGGCAGCAGGCCATAGTTATACTATTTGGGCCAAAGGCGTTTATACAGATCCGGGGGTTACAGGACTTGGTGGCGAGATAATGACGAATTATTAAACATACTTGCTTCCAATTTAAAGGAATAATCATATATTTAATTTTCCAATTAAACCATTATGCTATCCTTTAAAAAATTAATGCAAGCTGCCTTTGTAGCCGCAAGCCTGCTATTTACCGGCGTTATTGCCAATGCCCAGGTGTATATTAAGCCGCCTATTATGCAGGCCAACTGGAGTTACCCGTACGAGCCATTCCGCATTGTGGGTAATTTGTACTATGTGGGCACTTATGATCTGGCCTGTTACTTAATTACCACCCCAAAAGGGCATATTTTAATTAATACAGGACTGGCGGATGCTACTCCCATGATCATACAGCATATTGAGAGCCTGGGCTTTAAAGTGAAAGATATTAAAATTTTGCTGGCTACCCATGGCCATTATGATCATGTTGCAGGCATGGCTGAGTTAAAAAAGCTAACCGGTGCCAAAATACTTATCAATAAAAGGGATGCTGCAGTACTTGCTGACGGAGGAAACTCTGATTATGTATTTGGCGGCAAGGGCATGACCTTCCCTCCAGTTAAACCTGATGGCTTGTTAGACAATAACGACGTTGTAAAACTTGGCGATATGAAAATTACATGTATACCAACACCTGGCCATACCCCGGGCGCAACCAGCTTTTTGTTTGACGTGAAGGATGAAAAACGTACTTACAAGGTGTTGATTGCAAATATGCCTACCGTTTTAGATGACGCTAACTTGGTAACAGGCATGCCACTATATCCTGATGTAGCTAAAGATTATGCAACAACGTTTGAAACCATGCGGAAATTGCAGTTTGATATTTTCCTGGCCTCGCACGCGGCGCAGTTTAACATGCATCAAAAGCATAAACCCGGCGATGCTTATAACCCCGATGTATTTATTGACCGAAAGGGATATGACGCTGCCTTGGATAACTTTTATAGACTATATCAACGAAAGTTAAAGCAATAAGCATTATAACAAGAATTTGAAAAACCTTTTACAATAGTAAAAGGTTTTTTTATATCCTTGTGAGACACCACATAATTTATGACGTTGCCCAGCGTTACATAATTGTTATTATTGCTTGATAATATTGCTATTTTTTGCAAAAAATAGCCTTAAATGCTTAAATTTTTGTATTTTTAAGCATTAATTATCCTTGCGAAGTAATTGCCCGTACAAGTCCAATAATGTAACGCATGACTCCAGTTCATAATAAAGATATCGGAACCAAACAAAAAGCGCTGGCTATTAACCTTAACCCTAAAATTTATGGCTCATTTGCCGAAATTGGAGCTGGGCAGGATGTAGCAGCCAACTTTTTTAAGGCCGGTGCAGCATCAGAGACTATCGCCAAAACCATGTCGGCTTATGATATGATATTTTCTGATGCCATATACGGAGCACAAAAAGGACGCCGGTATGTTAGCGAACCACGTTTGATATCCATGCTTGAGCGCGAGTACGGGCTGTTAATTGAGCGCCTTGCCGAGCAACGCGGCGAACGAACCACTTTCTTTGCTTTTTCCGATACGGTATCGGCCTTAAATTATCATAAAACCAATGATGGCCATGGTTGGATGGGTGTGCGTTTCCAGTTAGATCCTGGTGGCGAACATAACGATGTAGTAATACACTTTAAATTATTGGATAATGATAATAACCTGCAGCAGC
>NZ_JBDTJZ010000020.1:0-7513 GCF_039935595.1 Mucilaginibacter sp.
CAACCGAAAGTATGTTACCGCGTGATGCTTCTACATTTTCGTATTTGGTAGACATGCTGTACGACATATCTTTCCACTTTTTGCCCTGTATAAATTGTACCCGGTATAATTGAAAAACCACTGCGGCTGCAAACAGCAGTATAAGGCCAAAGGCTATATAAACACGTAAAAGTATATTGGTCCTAATTCCCATCGGCTACCTCCACTTTCTCCACAATTTTTTGCGGTGGCTGTACCGATTCACGTACACCCAGCGTATCGGCACGTTTGGCTACTTCGGTAAGGGTGCTTTTGTAAGCAAGGTCGGCTTTGGCTACTTTATAGTCCCAGCTTAGTTCTTTTACCTCTTTACCTATCTTATCAATATCGCGTATGTTTTTCTCGGCCAAATGCCTGTTGGCAATATATATCATGCATAAAAACGCCACATATAAAACAAAGGGCAAAGTGCGGGTAGCTTCTTCGGCAGTGACGAAGCCCTTGCTTAAAAATTGGGTGAAAAAATTGTCGGGAATCTCCTTTACCGCAGGTTTTTCCTCCACAATCAGTTCCTTCTCAATTTCTTCTTCCTGAATTTCTGTACGTAAACGATTGGTCATTTTTTTACAGCTATCCTTAATTTTGCGCTGCGCGCGCGGTTATTTTGTTTTATTTCTTCTTCTGTTGCGGTTATGGCCCCACGGCTTACCGCATCAAAAGGTTTTTGATCATTTCCAAAAAAATCCTTCTCCACCTCACCGCTAAATTTGCCTTTGGCGATGAAGTTTTTAACCAGCCTATCTTCCAGCGAGTGGTACGACATGACCACCAAACGCCCACCCGATACCAGCACCTCTGCTGATTGTATCAGGAAATCTTTTAAAGCCTCCAGTTCCTGATTTACCTCAATGCGCAAGGCCTGGAAAACCTGGGCCAGGTATTTATTTTCTTTCCCTTTTGGGATGCGATTAGCTATAGCATTTTTCAGATCGGCCACGGTAACAATAGGCGCGTTCAATCTTGCTGTCGCGATGGTGTTGGCTAATGATTTGGCATTTTGTATCTCGCCATAAATGCCGAAAATGCGGTGCAGATCAGCCTCACTATAAGTATTTATTACCTGTTTAGCGGTTAGGTCTGACGATTGGTTCATGCGCATATCCAGTTCCGCGTCAAAACGGATGGAGAAACCACGCTCGGCCTGGTCAAACTGGTAGGACGAAACACCCAAATCGGCCAGTATGCCATCCACCGGGATAACCCCATGCAGGCGTGCAAAATTTTTAAGGTAGCGGAAGTTCTGGTCAACAAACACAAAGCGATCATCATCGATCATATTTTGCTGCGCGTCGGCATCCTGGTCAAAAGCCAGCAAAGTACCGTCTTCGCCCAAATGCTTCAATATTTCGCGGGAGTGACCACCGCCACCAAAAGTTACATCTATATAAGTACCATCCTTGCGAATGTTTAAGGCTTCAATACATTCCTGCAGCATTACGGGGTTATGATAGTTACTCATCTTTCTTCCTCCCCGCATTGCCCATTACTTCCTCGGCCAGATTAGCAAAGTTTTCGGGCTCGTTATCCATTTGCGCTTCGTAAGCATCCTGCGCCCAAACTTCTATTTTGTTAAACTGGCAGGATAACACCACATCGGCATTAATACCACCATACTCTAATAAAGCCTTTGGCAAAAGCACACGCCCGGCAGAATCCAAAGTCAGTTCAGATGCGCCACGAGTGAAGTAGCGGATAAACTCGCGCGTTTTTTTCTCGTACTGGTTAAGCTGACTAAGCTCGGTAACTATTTTATCCCACTCTTTACGGGTATAGATAACCAAATGCTTTTCAAAGCCACGATTAATGACAAGCCCCTCACTTACAGCTTCGGGAAGCTGTTTTTTGAGGCCAACAGGGATCATCATCCGCCCTTTAGCATCCAGTTTACAATCAAATTCACCCAAAAAATTGGACATAGCTACACTTTGGCAATTATTGTAACGTAAAAGTAAATTAGTTTTACCACTTTTTAACACTTTTTACCACCAAAAGTTTTCAACATATTTAAAGCGAGTAGTTTACTACCACTTTGGGGTCAGAATCACAGATTTGATTGAATGATAATTACTTAGGAAAATAGTAGCAATTTCTTTCTCTTGTTGTCTTTTGGACCGCCGGCAGAAATCTATACACGCGTTAATTACATGTGTATAGATCTCTCACTTCGTTCGAGATGACAGTTTGAATTATTATATTGGATACGGAAACACAAAAGAGTGCTGTCAGTCTGAGCGCCGTCGAAGACTGGGCGGGCAGAGGCTTATGTGCTCATGCTTCCACGGCGCTCAGTATTCAGCCCTACTGCGAGAATTAAATAACCCCATACAAAGCCCCTCCCACTTCCCCCATTTTATCTACCAGCTTCTCTACCTCCGGGTCTTTCTCCAACACCGGTGCGTGGTGTGGTTTAATGCGAGCATCTATTATCAGTGGACCATTGCAACCCCAGTGTTTGTGCTCGGTAAATTCATTGATACCATAAATATCATGCGATGGGTTGCTGCGAGTAAAGGTTACCCATACAAAGTTATCAAGGTTTTGAGCAGTGAAGGCTGCGTTATCGCATAGCACCATTAATGGCAGTCCGCTCAGTTCCTTTTCGCCCAAATGTTCCTGTAATATTTCCAGCATCAACGGCATATCACTGGTGCGTATGTTTTTGGGAATCTCAACAGCCAGTACACCAGGCATCACCATTTTATAGTTCATAAACGGCATGGGCAGGTCAAAAGTTGAAGGCAGCTTTGTCCAAAGTTCGCGTTTAATATCGCCGGCTATGGTTATGGCAACCTTGCTGCCTGCGTTCAGGCCGTCGCCGCTATAATCTAAAGTATCAATAGTGGTTTTGGTATAAAAGTGCAAATCGCGGGTAAGATCAATACGTTGTAGCACGTGCTTTAAAAACCCGCCGATATCGTTTACACTTAATGATGGGTCATCCTCCTGCGCTACAATAAACAGGTATTTGGCCAGGCTTAATTGGTTTTTGCCTAATATATGGTTGGCAATGGTTAGTATTTCTTGTGGTTTGCGCTCTTTTAAGTAAGGCGTATAGCGTTCGCTGCCAATGGCAAACAGCAAGGGATGCACCCCGGCAGCATCAACCGCGTTAACGGCACGTAGTCCGGGTATTTCCTGCGGCAGGGCCGAGCCGGTAATTTCATGTATCAGCGCGCCAAAGCTGGTATCTTCCTGCGGCGGGCGGCCCACAACTGTAAACGACCATATAGCATCTTTACGATGGTACACATTATGCACCTTCATCAGCGGGAACGGATGCTTTAAGCTATAATAACCCAAATGATCACCAAACGGGCCCTCGAGTTTGTTTTCGTGCGGTGCTACTGTTCCGGTAATCACAAAATCCGCATCGGTCGAAATACAAAAACCTTCGTCGTCATAAAAATACCGGAAACGGCGGTTACCCAACGCCCCCGCAAAGGTCATTTCCGAAAGGCCTTCGGGCAATGGCATTACCGCTGCCACCGGATGCGATGGCGGGCCGCCTACAAAAATACTTACCTTTAATGGCTGTCCCTTGGCGTTGGCCTTGGTTTGGTGCACACCAATGCCGCGGTGCAGCTGGTAATGCAGGCCAATCTCTTCATTTAATATATAATCATTACCGGCCAGTTGTATGCGGTACATACCCAGGTTGGCATTCATAATACCGGGCTTGTCGCTGTCTTCGGTATATACCTGCGGCATGGTTACAAACGGACCGCCATCCTTGGGCCAGTTTACAATTTGTGGTATATCGCTGATATGGCATTTGCTGAAATTAGAAATACTTCCGCTTTTCATAGGCAGGGCCGATAGCGCGGTAAGCGCCACATCGGCATATTTAAAAGGGTTTTTTATCGCTTTCAGCGGATCGCTTTTTAAATCGACCAGCGTTTTTACCTTATCCAGGGTATCACGAAAAATAAACTTCGACCGTTCCAACGTACCAAACAGGTTTGATACTGCCTGGAACTTGCTGCCTTTTACATTTTCAAATAATATAGCCGGGCCTGCATGTTCAAATACACGCAGGTGTATAGCCGCCATTTGTAAATGCGGGTCCACTTCATCCTTAATACGTATTAAATGACCATGTTTTTCAAGGTCGGTTAAACAGGCTTTTAAACTTGGGTACCCCATATAGTTATTGTTGGCAACAAATGTACAAATTGAAAAAGTGTAATCTTTAAAATGTGAAACTGATTATTGGCAGCGCACGGTATTTCGGTATCTTTAATAAATTTTAAACTGTACTTGTATCTGCTTGTTATAAGTATCAATTTCATATATATGACGGTAATTGAACTTACACTAATTATTTTGATCGGATCGTTCTTCGCAGGTTTACTTGGTTCATTAACCGGTTTGGGTGGGGGGTTTATTATAGTTCCCTTACTGGCTATTGCTTTGCCTATTGATATCCACTACGCCATAGGTGCTTCATTAGTGTCGGTTATCGCAACATCTTCGGGTTCGGCAGCAGCGTATGTTAAAGAGGGTATAACAAATATGAGGCTGGGTATGTTTTTAGAAATAGCCACTACCATGGGCGCGTTATCGGGCGCTATAGTAGCTGTTTTCATCTCCACCCATTTTATCGCTGTTCTTTTTGGGGTCATTTTATTCTTTTCGGCTTTGATGTCGCTTAAAAAAAAGCCTGAAATAACTAACACACAACCCAGTATGTTAGCTAAAAAACTACGGCTAAACTCCAGCTATCCCACAGTAAAAGGTGAAGTACACTATAACATAACCAATGTTATAGGGGGCTTTTTTATGATGCTTTTTGCCGGTGTAATATCAGGTTTATTGGGTATTGGTTCGGGCGCGCTAAAAGTGGTTGCTATGGACGGCATTATGCGTATACCTTTTAAAGTATCAACCACTACCAGTAATTTTATGATAGGGGTTACCGCCGCGGCAAGCGCTGTTGTTTATTTGCAACGCGGTTATATTGATCCGGGGTTGTCCATGCCCGTGGTTATAGGGGTGTTGCTGGGCGCATTTACCGGATCGAAAATATTGGTACGTACAAAATCTACAGGGTGGCTGCGTAATATATTTGTAATAGTAGTATCAATATTGGCCATACAAATGATATATAATGGTTTAACAGGTAAAATATAAAAGTATGGTAAAGATCAAAGATAGAGATATAAAGGAGCTGATAGGTTGGACACTACGTCTTGGCGTACTTATATCTGTGGGCATAGTATTTATAGGTGGTGTACTATTTATATACCGGCATGGATACAGTACCGCCAATCACAAAGTCTTTAAAGGTGTACCTGCTTTTTTAAAAAGTAACTCCGGAATTATTGATGGCATTTTAAGTTTAAAGGGACAAGCTATTATACAAGCCGGTATTGTATTATTAATTGCCACGCCTGTTGTAAGGGTAGCATTTTCGGCTATCGCATTTATATTGGAGAGAGATTTTTTATATACCATTATATCCCTGCTTGTTTTGACCATCATACTGGCAAGTATATTTAGCGGAAATATTGGTTAAATACTAAAACTTATTTGGTGTTTAATCAGTATAAGGGGGGATGAGAAGGCTCAACGTAAAATCAACCCTGTTTAAAAGTGCGGGTTACTACATGGACGAAAAAATTTTAGAAGTAGAATTCAGAGAGACCGGCGAGGTGTGGCAGTACCATGCTTTTCCGCAGCTGGCCTATAAAAAGTTTGTTAACAGCTTTTCGCTGGATGATTTTTTTATCAGTCGTATAAAAAATAAGTATAAAGAAGTACAGGTAGACAACCAAACAGCAAATACTGGTAAGATATCAAATCAGTAAAATTCATTTGATTTTTTTAGTAATTTCGGTGCGTTATTACCGTTGATATTAAAAAAATGAATAAAGTTACCTTTTTAGTTATATCGTTACTTTTTACGGTAAGTGTTTTTGCACAAGCCGAACCCGCCAACTATAGTGTTGCTGCAAACAAGTTTAAAGAGCTTTATAACAGCGATAAAATAGATGACATTTATGGCATGTTTAGTGCCGAAATGAAAACCGCACTGCCTGCCAATCAGTTTAAAACTACAACTGCGCAGCTAAAAGCCCAATTAGGTAGCCTTTTAGCTGTCGACCTTGTAAAATACGAGGCCCCTTTGGCTGTTTACAAAGCCAAATTTCAAGCCAGCACGTTCCTGCTTAATATATCGTTAAATAACTCATCGCAATTTACCGGGTTACTTTTAAGCCCATACCAGGAACCACGGACAGCCATAGACGACCCCTCAATTGTTGAAACACCCGTATCGGTTAAAATATTATCCGGGTTAATTTCGGGTACTTTGGCTATGCCTAAAGCTGCTACTGGCAAAGTACCGGTGGTTATTATCATCCCCGGCTCGGGCGCTACAGACCGCGACGGAAACAACGTAAAAGCCAACCTGAATACCAATGCCTATAAAATGATTGCTGCCGGGTTGGGCAAAAACGGCATTGCCTCGTTACGTTATGACAAGCGTATGGTTGGCGAAAGCGTGACTTCTGTAAAAGAAGAAAATATGCACTTTGACGATTATATTGACGATGTGTATTCATTGATAAGCTACCTGAGTGCCGACCAACGCTTCTCTAAAATAATTTTAATGGGGCATAGCGAAGGATCATTAGTGGGTATACTAGCCGCTACCAACGAAAACGTCAAGGGTTTTATATCCATTGCCGGCGCCGGCGTACCTGCCGACCAGATACTAACCGAGCAAATGAAAGCACAGCCGCAATACCTGGCCGATGAGTTTAAAGTAGTATTAGATAGCTTGCGTAGAGGTAAAATTGATAAAAAGGTTGACCTTACCTTATACTCCATAGCCCGCCCAAGTATACAGCCTTACCTGATGAGCTGGTGCCGATTTGACCCGGCCAGGGAAATTAAAGCACTTAAGATACCCATTTTAATAATACAGGGCACAACAGACTTGCAGGTAAATGAATCAAACGCCGAGAAGCTTAAAAAGTCAAAAACCACCGAGCTTTTGATCATCCCCGGCATGAACCATATACTTAAAGAAGCCCCTGCCGACCGCGAAAAAAACATGGCTACCTACACCCAACCCGACCTGCCGCTTAAACCCGAACTGGTACCCGCTATGGTTGAATTTATTAATAAGATAAAGTAGGCGCTCGGATCTGTAGTTGCGTGGATATGCAGATGTGAAATTTGAGAGGTAATTTTTGGTAAAATGGTTTACACAGGTTTACATAATTCGAAAAAAAATTAATTTAATTATTTGATTATCAATTAATTAATAAAAAATATGGCGAAAAAGTGTTAACCATTAAATTTACCATTTAAGGCTATCTTTTTAAGGCTCAATAATCAGACGCATAGCGGCACATAAAAACTCATCATTTATATTTCCACATGCGGGTTTTGCCTTCGGCGAGCCATTCAAGTGTAGTTTCCAGTCGTTTTTGGCGGGTGGTATCGGTTTTGGCTTCATCTAACCATT
>NZ_JBDTJZ010000021.1:0-42634 GCF_039935595.1 Mucilaginibacter sp.
CGGTAGATACAGCAATGGTAAGCTTACCCACCACCAGCCATGCGGTTGAGATTAAGCACACATATTCTGCAGCAGTACAAACGGAGTTAAATAACACCAACAAGTCAAGACCGGTAATTTATTTACAAGGATTGGCTGGATTGAGAGCTAAGATCAGCTTCCCATACTTAAAAAACATCCTTAAAACTATTGGATCTGATATTGTATTAAACCGCGCCGAACTGATAATAACACCTAACCCGGGTTCCGAAATACCGTTTGCACCTATACCGCAAATAAGTATGTACCGGTATGACCTCGCTCATCAGCGGGCACCTGTAGAAGATGCCTCCAGCGCAGATCCACGCGTATTAGACTATGGTTATTTTGGCGGGTTTTATTCAACAACAACTAAAAACTATCATTTTACCATAACCGCTTATATTGAGGACCTGTTAAGGGGCAGAACGGTGGATTATGGCACCTTTTTAGGCCCGGTTGATGCAGATGACAGGCAACTCTCTTATGCAGCAACGCCAACAACTGCCGCAAGGACATTTGCTATAGGGACTGATTCTACCTCACCCTACCGGATAAAACTAAATATTATTTACACCAAACTGGCCAAGTAATAAACACTAAGCCATTTCAAATTTTTTTTGTTAATTAGCAGTTATTAGCCTAACACGGCTAATAACTTATTTAATTATATTACTATGTGTGGAATAGTAGGTTATATTGGGCATAGAGACGCATACCCCATTATTATAAAAGGGTTACACAGGCTTGAATATCGGGGATATGACAGTGCCGGGGTTGCTTTAATAGATAAAGACAACGAACTAAGGGTTTATAAAAAAGCCGGCAAAGTTAGCGATTTGGAAAACTTTGTTAAAGATCTGGAACTTACCAGCACTATTGGTATGGGACATACGCGCTGGGCAACACATGGTGCGCCAAGCGACCGTAATTCGCACCCGCACTCGTCAGGCGACCGCAAACTTACTATTATACATAACGGCATTATTGAAAACTATGCCATTATTAAAGAAACCCTATTGGCCAAGGGTCACATTTTTAAAAGCGATACTGATACCGAGGTATTGATACATCTGGTTGAGGACATTAAAAAAGAAACCGGTGTTGACCTGCGCGAAGCGGTAAGGATTGCCTTAAATAAAGTTATTGGCGCATACGCAATAGTAATTATGAGCGCCGATGAGCCAGATTTGTTGATAGCTGCCCGCAAAGGCAGCCCTATGGTAATAGGCGTAGGCGAAAATGAATACTTTATAGCATCAGATGCTACGCCAATTGTTGAATACACTAAAAACGTTATTTATTTAAATGATAACGAAATAGCATACGTTGAGCGCGACAATCTGCTGATAAAAAATATCGATAATACCATTCAGATACCCTATATACATGAGCTTGACCTTAAACTGGAAATGCTTGAAAAAGGCGGCTATGAGCATTTTATGCTTAAAGAGATATATGAACAACCCCGGTCAATACGTGATTGCCTGAGGGGCCGCATATATCCACAGCAAGGCAAAGTGCAGTTAGGCGGCATTAAAGAATATGCCGAAAAACTGAAGAATGTTGACCGTATTATTATTATTGCGTGTGGTACTTCATGGCATGCAGGTTTGGTTGGCGAATATTTGATTGAAGAATATGCCCGTGTACCGGTTGAAGTAGAATATGCTTCGGAGTTCAGGTATCGTAACCCTATAATTTCTGAGCGCGACCTGGTGATAGCCATTTCGCAATCGGGCGAAACAGCCGATACCATGGCTGCCATTGAACTGGCTAAAGAAAAAGGCGCTACAATTTTTGGCATTTGTAATGTAGTAGGTTCGTCAATACCGCGCACTACACATGCGGGTGTTTATACCCATGCCGGTCCTGAAATTGGCGTAGCGTCAACCAAAGCTTTTACTGCACAGGTTACCGTACTTACATTATTGTCATTTTATATAGCACAACAACGGGGAATGATAACCCAAAGTAAACTGGTTGAATATTTAACCGAGTTAGATGCTATACCCGACTTGGTTGAGCGTGCACTAAAATCAAATGACCGCATTAAAGAAATTGCGGCTACGTTTATGGAAACAAACAATTGTTTGTTTCTGGGCCGCGGCAGTTCGTTCCCGGTTGCGCTTGAAGGTGCTTTGAAGCTTAAAGAAATATCATACATACACGCCGAGGGTTATCCTGCCGCCGAAATGAAACATGGACCTATTGCCCTAATTGACGAGGCCATGCCGGTTATATTTATTGCTACCAAAAACTCCTCGTACGAAAAAGTGATCAGCAACATCCAGGAGGTAAAAGCCCGCAAGGGTCGTGTTATCGCTATCGTGTCCGAAGGAGATGTGACTGTTAAAGAAATGGCCGATTATGTGATAGAGATACCTCAAACCCACGAAGCATTTGTGCCGCTGGTAGCTACCATCCCATTGCAATTACTGGCCTATCATATAGCGGTTATGCGCGGCTGCAATGTCGATCAGCCACGCAACCTGGCTAAATCAGTTACGGTAGAGTAATAAAGCATTATTAAAAAAACTCAAGCCGATAGGAAAACCTATCGGCTTTTTTTGTTGCAATTTATTAATATAGACAAAACTAATTTATTATTATATTTGAATAGATTTAATCTATATGACCATAGTTCAACTTGAATACATTGTAGCTGTTGATACCTATCGCAGTTTTGTAGCCGCCGCCGAAAAGTGTTTTGTAACCCAGCCTACCTTAAGTATGCAGGTGCAAAAACTGGAAGATACACTGGGCGTTAAATTATTTGACCGCAGCAAGCAGCCGGTTACACCAACAGAAATTGGCATCGATATTATAGCCCAGGCAAGGGTACTGTTATCAGAAAGCGAAAAAATAAAGGAGATCATATCCGACAGGCAAAAAGAACTATCCGGCGAATTAAAAGTGGGTATCATCCCTACCATATCGCCTTATATTTTGCCCAAAATAATTAGTGGCTTTGTAGAAAAATACCCGCATGTTAAACTGATTGTTTGGGAGCAAACCACCGAGAACATTATACAGCAATTAAAGCTGGGGATGATTGATTGCGGTATTTTATCAACCCCGCTGCATGAGAGTAGTTTAATAGAGATCCCTGTTTTTTACGAAAACTTTGTTGCCTACACCTCTAAAACCAGCAAACTGCATAAAAAGAAAAACATAAGCCCGGATGATATTGACATGGAAGAGATTTGGGTGCTTAATGAGGGGCACTGCATGCGCGAGCAGGTTTTAAATATTTGCCAGCGCCGCAAAGCTACACAGGGCTTTAAGCATTTTGAATATAATACCGGCAGTGTTGAAACCTTAAAACGAATGGTTGACCAAAATAACGGCGCCACCATTTTACCCGAGCTGGCCCTTGCCGACCTTAGCGATAAGCAACTGCACCGTGTACGCTATTTTAAATCGCCCGAGCCGGCGCGCGAGGTGAGTATTGTTATCCAAAAAAACTACCTGAAACGCCGAATGATAGACGCGCTAAAAAATGAGATACTGGAGTTTATACCCAAACGTATGCGCAGTAAAAAGAAAAAAGAAGTGATGGATATATAGCCGCATCAAACACTTTTGGCCCAAATTGGCCCGACTGACATAGTTGTGCCGCCACCATTAACGTGGTGGAGTTTTATTTTTTGCAAAATGGTGGGGAATGTGTTTTTTTATCCCGAAACGCAGGGAGAGTTCTTATACGCCTTTACGATTAGCCAAGAGACGGGGCAGGAGCTAGTGGAGGCGTATTAAAAAATGTTAACTAGTCTATTATTTAAACCTTATTTGGAGATTTAGCTTAATAAACAAATCTCCATTTTTGATAAAAAGTTGACCAAACCCGTGCCTGGTTGAACTAGGTGTTTCCATTTTTGTATTCTCCAGTAAATAATCTTCAAATAAATTACGATTAATTATATGGTAACAAATTACGTCCCCATCTTTTTTTACTATCAAATAACCTTCAGTCCCATCATATAACCCGGTCCATATTGTATTTGGCATCATACCCAGCGCCACTTCTGATAGAAAACGTTTTAATTTATGTTCGTAAAATTTGTGGTTTAAAGATTGATTATACTTCAATGGATTCAATGCAACTAATTGATTAGAAATATCCGATAATGCTACTATTCCATTTTTATAAAAAGCAATTATAGCATTAGATAGGATTTCGGGTAATAACGAGTCAATTAATATTAAATTATTTTTAAATATTTGATTATCAATATCCTGGAGTTCCAAGATGCAGCCATTAGAATAAATTGCTTTTATTCTATCGCTAATGTTGCTTGCAGAATTGATACTATTAATTTCGTTTATCTCAGAACGAGAAAGGGTTTTACCAGTTACAGCAAATGTAAAGTTTGAAGCGGCATTAGAAACAGTATGCTGTAGGTCTTCAAAGTTCTTTATAGGATGCATGATAATTTAATTTATCTGATATTATGAGACTATTAAAAGGTAACGGTATAATTAGTTTGTGCTATATCATAAAGATATAAATAACAATTGTTAAATATTCACTAAATAAAATCACCGGTTTTTAAGAAAGTGAGGGCAAATTCCATTCATTTATATAAAGCCAAAGTGTTATAAGCTTTTAATTTCTTCAGTATAAACCAATTCCGATAATCTGATATTTGCAATATCGGATATAAGTGAACTTTTAACCTACAAGTTCACCATATCTGTCATTATGAATTTTCAAAAATTCCGTATCAGGATAAAATTTCTTAGGCACTAAAAGTGAACTGCCGTCATAATCAATAAAGTTTTGCTTGATGCTTAACACATCTTTATGCTTATAAAACTTTGGAGAAATCTTTATTTTAAGGTCCTCGGTTACTGTAATTAGGTGCCGGTCAAAAGCCTTGTCATGCAAAGTATTTAAAGCCAATCCATTTTGAGGGCTTAACCTATTCCCTTGGTCTTTACTCCAAGGCACTATATGACTGGCTACAATTAATTCGGGTATGTTTATGCCAGTAATGCAGCATTGATTATTAAAATTTGATAAAACTATCTTTCTAAATTGTGATTGATTAACCCTAATCATCACCAAACGTTCTCTTTCTATGCCAATTGCAGGGGGTAAATTTTCTAAATCTATAGCATATACTTTTTCAATTGTTGTATGCTTTTTTTTCGCTAATAATTTTTCGCTTTCAAAAAATTGCTCATCCCAATTTTGCATGTATTCGTACCATACCTCAGCATCAAGTTTACTGGTATTAGGTAATCCGCCAACGCCTCTTTCTCTCAATTTAGGGTCAAAACTTGCGAAGTTCCCCAACTTACGTGCTACCGCGCTTGGACTGCGGCCTATCAATTCTGCTAACTCAATAACGTCAGCATTTCTGTTATGCATTTGCCCAAAGGGTATTTTGGAGTATAAATTTATTGCTAAAATAGATTGCTCCTTAGTCCAAAGAGTTTGGCCTTCTTTCATGATTGTTAGGTTTCTACCTCTAAAAATACTTGTTTACAATCAATATTTAAGCATTGGTTTATTTGCATTAAAAGATTAGTATGATAAAAATCGGAAATAACATCCGTTCTTGTTCCGCAAACCGGACAGGTGGTGGGTTGATCATTCATTAAATAGTAAGCTAACATACTATAAAAGTATATCGTAAAAAGTATAATATCAATCGGATATAAATGAACTATTATAAATAGCACAGCCACCGCACCGTTGCAGTGCAGCGCCTTGCTTTTCATAAGAAAATATAGGGAGGGGTATTGATGCGGAGAGCTTAAGAACGTGCTTTTAAAAATTGTATCCGGCAGTGCAGTTGCCTGCACCGCCATCTACAACCTCAAAATATTACATACATTCAGCAGTAAAGATAACCCAGGGGCTTGTTAGCCACAGCATAAAACACATTAGGATTTGATTAGAAATTGCGCGGGGCACCAGTTTAATGCCCATCCCGGGGCTGTGCAAGCTTTTGTAAAAATATTTTTCACAAACACCTGATAATCAATACATAAACGGCTAACAAAGTTCAAATTTAACTTACTATTAGGATGGTTAACACATTTATAACCCTTTTTTACATTAATGCCTTGATTATGAATATTTTAAGCCTAAAAAAATGCTGAAATGTGTTAAGTTGTGTTAAACGCTTTATCGCTTAAATTCTACCTTAACGGCGGTGCCCTGTGGCTGCGCGGCATCAATAGTTATGCTGCCATTAAACAGGCTTATAATTTTATGGGTTACATACAACCCTATGCCGTTGCCGTGGTGGCTGGCCACATTGCCGGCCCGGTAAAATGATTCAAACACTTTTTGCGCCTCGGCGGTGGGTATGCCTATGCCCTGGTCGGTAATGGTAATGGTTATTTTGGCGTTGTCAATATACAGGTCGCACTGCACGGGTTTGTTATTGCTAAACTTATAGGCGTTGCCTATAATATTATTCAGCGCAATGGTAAGCAGGGCCTTGTTGGCGGGTATGGATAACTTTTCGGGGTCCTCGGGCAGGCCCAGTATGTTTACCGTAAACATGCCCTTACCTATGCGCTTGGTCCAGTAGTCGTTTACTTCCCAAATCAGCTCGTCAATAGCTACGGGGCTTAATATGGCCTGGGTATAGTTCATATCTACCTGGGCAAGCTCCAACAAACCGGTTATGGTTTCTTTTAGGCGTTCGGCATCCGCAAGGACTGATCGTAGCAACAGGTCATACTCCTGCACGCTGCGGTCTTTATGCAGGGCCACTTCTACCTCGCCAATAATACTGGTTACGGGGGTGCGCAGCTCGTGCGAGGCATTGGTAACAAAGCTTTGCTGCAACTCAAAGGCATTTTCAAGGTGCATCAGCAGTCGGTTAAAGTTTTGGGCCAGGCGGCTTATCTCGTCCTTACCGTTACCCTCGTTTATGCGCATACTCAAGTTGCTGGCCCGTACCTGCTGCATTTGCTGCACCATATCGTCCAGCGGTTTTAATGATTTTTGGGCAAACCATCGCCCCACAAAAAACAGCAATGCTAACGAGGTTATCATAAACACGGCCATGATCTCTATCAAGTCGTCCAAACGTTTATTGCCCTGTATATCAATTGCCGAAACCAGTATCACAAAATCGCCCTGGTTATCTTTATAATAAATGCCCGCGCTTTGGTGGTCGCCCTCGGTAAATATCAGCTCATGCCGTTTGCGCACCAGGTTTATTATCTTATCGTTCCAGTGCTGGTTGTTATCATTAATAAATTTGGGGGCGTTGCGGTTATCATAAAAGCGCATCACCTCGCCGGTAAGCTGCCGCAGATAACGCTTGCGCACATTGGATAGCGAGTCGGACGATATTTCGTCGGCCTTTAAATACAACTGCGCGGCAACCTTAGCGCGGTCAAGCAGGCGGTTATCAAAATCAGTACGTACTATGGAGTTAAAGGCAAAGTATATAATAAACAGCGCGACGAACAAAATAACCGCCGTTATTAACGCAAAGTAAAGCGATAGCCGGTTCTTTATTTTCATGGCGTGGCAGTTTCTCCGCGTAAAATATAGCCGCGCCCTATTACCGTATGGATGAGCTTGCTTTTAAAACCCTTTTCAATTTTTTTACGCAGATAGTTTACATATACGTCAATAAAATTGGTGCCGGTATCAAAGCCAATATCCCAAACCTGCTGGCCAATATACTCGCGCGAGAGTATTTTATTGGGGTTGCGCAAAAAAAGCTCCAGCAGGCTGTACTCTTTGGCAGTAAGGGTAATTTGCCTGCCGCTGCGCTGTACCATGTTGTTCCAGGTGTCCAGCATAAGGTCCTCAAATTCCAGCACATGGTTTTCTTTAGCTGCCGCGACGGTTTGTCTGCGCATCAGGGCTTCTATGCGTGCCAGCAGCTCAATAAAGTGAAAGGGTTTTACAAGGTAATCGTCGGCACCGGCTTTGAGGCCGGCCACTTTGTTGTGTATTTGATCCAGCGCGGTAAGCATTAAAATAGGGGTGGTGCTGTCGGTGGTGCGTATGTCGCGGCAAAGGTCAATGCCGTTAATATCGGGCAGCATCACATCCAAAATAAACAGGTCGAAAGCATGGTTTTTAACTATTTGTTTAGCGTGTGCGCCATCCTTTGCTATAGTTATTTTATACCCATGCTCTTCCAGCCCCTTACAAATAAAGGCGGCAACTTTTTGTTCATCTTCAACCAAACAAATACTATACATGGCGTAACAATAACTATATAATTGCGAAGTTAGTATTAAGCCCTGTACAATAGCAAACGGGATATGTTAAATACCCATATTTCTTAGTAATTTCGCAGCAGATTAACGGCACCCATATCCAAAATGAATAAAACCCGCAAAGCTTTAAACCTATTTTTATTGAACTCCGTTTTACTGCTTGGCTTTATTGTTTTAAACTCGTTTACCAATCAGGATACTAGCAAAGCCACAGGCTTTAGGTTTAAAACAGTGGTTATTGATGCCGGGCACGGGGGTAAAGATCCCGGCGCGCATGGCTCGTACTCGGTCGAAAAAAATGTGACGCTATCCATCGCCAAAAAACTGCGCCGCGCTATTAACGATGAGCTAAGCAGCGTTAACGTAGTAATGACCCGCACGGATGATACGTTTATTGAGCTTGACCGCCGGTCGGAAATTGCCAATAATGCCAAGGGCAATTTGTTTATATCTATCCATTGTAATTCATCGCCCGAGGGCACGGCCGACAGGCCCAACAAACAAAAAGGGGTTATGATGCTGGTGTACCGTATTGGCAGGGTTGGAGAGCAGTTGGAGGCCATCCGTGAAAACTCGTCCATCTATATTGAAAAGGATTATAAAAAGAAGTACCAAAGCTACGCCGATAACGATCCGACCAATATTATCATTACCAACCTGTATATGCAAAAGTACCGCAAGCAAAGCATCTTGTTTGGCGGTCTGCTTAACGACGGTTTTAAAAATAACGATGGCCGCCCAAGCATCGGCGTAAAAGAGCAGGGCGTATTGGTGCTGGCGCATAGTGCCATGCCGGCAGTGCTTATTGAAACGGGCTTCATAAACAACCCACAGGAAGAAGAGTATTTAAACTCGGACGACGGCCAAAACGAAATAGTGCAAACTATATTACGGGCCATAAAAAAGTATAAAAAAGAGCTGTCTTTTTAATCGTCTTTGTACAATTACAACTACACATATCGTATATTATTACAGATTTGTTGTACAGTAATTAGTATATGCCCCTAAAAAAGCCGGTTAATGATACATCAAAATAGTAACATACCTTGCGCAGTGTTTCCAGGCGTATATCGATCTTGCCCGATTCTAAACGGGCAATGTTGATATTGGTATCGCTGTAAAACTTCTCCTGCGTTACCTCATTTTGCCGCCTTAGGCGCTTAATTTGCAGCGAAACCTTTTTTTTAAATGCCGCGTCCGAATTGTTAAGGTATTCAAAATCAGTAAATAACATAATGAGTAATCGTTTATACGTTGTGCAATTTTGCCGATGATAATAGTATTGAACCTATCTGTAAAGTTAAATTTTTATTTGCAAATTCTGACGAATAAGTCATTGCGGCAATGGATTTATGGCTTTACATTTGATAACATCACTTGATCCTACGAGTATCTTGAAAAATAAAAGTTAAATTTTGAATTCTCAGGCACCCAAGCTGGGGTTTTTTGTTCTTTGTTTTGGGTTTAATCAATAGTTTAAATTAATTAGGGGAAAGAGAGCTTCAAAAGAGCTCTCTTTTTTTTTGCCGATTTTTATGCTGCCCAATAGCGATGGGTTTTAAACCCATCGCTATGTTATTGTGCTATTATAATGACACTTAACAACCACGCCAGTATTATATTTGAGTGTAAATTTTGGCTATGAAACTTAAAACACTGCTATACCTGCCGTTAATATTACTTTGTCAAACTGCTTTTTCTCAAAAACTGGCAACCGGCATTTGGCGCGGCGCGCTAAAAACACAGAACGGTATAGACATACCCTTCAATTTTGAAGTAACCACCCATACACGCAAACCGCAGATAGCTATTATTAATGGCACAGAAAGGTTTAAGGTTGACGGGATTAGTTTTAAAAAAGACTCCGTTTTTATACAAATGCCTTTGTTTGATTCGGAGTTTAGGCTGAAAAAGGTGGCGGGTAACCTGCAAGGTAAGTGGATACGCCATTTGGGCGACCATGATGTAGCCATGAATTTTACGGCTACGCCAAACACCCCATGGCGCATGATAAAAGATCCGGGAAAGCCAGCGGTTAATATTACAGGCAGATGGTCGGCTACATTTGTGAGCAGTAATGGCAATAAAGACATTACCGTGGGCGAGTTTAAACAAACCGCCAATAAGCTAACCGGCACTATTTTAACCACCACCGGCGATTACCGTTACCTGGAAGGCGTTGTTACTGCCGGTAATATGCTTCTCCTTTCGGCGTTTGATGGCAACCATAACTATTTATTTACCGGTAAAATAAACGGTAAAAACATTATTGACGGCAAGCTATACTCGGGCTTAACCAGCGTAACCAACTGGACGGCCCACCGCGATAATAACGCCAAACTACCCGACGCGTACTCGCTTACCGCGTTAAAGCCGGGGTATAAAAAAATAAGCTTTTCTTTCCTGGATATGAACCACAAAAAGGTATCATTAACTGATGTACATTTTAAAAACAAGGTAGTTATTGTGCAGATATTAGGCTCGTGGTGCCCCAACTGTATGGACGAAACCGCCTATTTGATCAACTATTATAAAAAATACCACCGCAAAGGTGTTGAAATAGTGGGCCTTGCCTATGAGCGCACTAAGGATTATAACAAATCAAAAACATCGCTGCTGCAATTAAGGCAGCGCTTTAACATACCCTACCCTTTATTAATAACAGGCTACACCGCCAGTGGTGATGACCCGGCCAAAAGCCTGCCCATGCTGGCCAAGGTGTTAGGTTTTCCCACTACCATTATTATTGATAAAAAGGGCAATGTGCGTAAAATACATACCGGCTTTAGCGGCCCCGGTACCGGTAAATATTATACCGAATTTAAAAAGGAATTTGAAACCCTTACTGATGGTTTACTGGCTGAGCAATAGAAAAACCATAAATGGTGGTTTTTATGGTATAGATCATAAGTTTGTTAATATTTTGCGGATATAACCATTATATAAGTAGATTTGGGATATAAAGTCCTTTTTTAGTCCCTATTGGTGGTTTGATTTCCGTACAGACTAAAAAAAGATAGTGTATTTTTTACACATATTATTATTTATTTTCAAAATATAGGTTACTTTTGTTTATATATGTGGCAAAAGCTGCCGTGTATTACATTAATTTAACTTAACCAAACAACATTTTTTGCATATAACTGCATTTTTATACCAATTTTTGTTTGTATAAGATATCGATTGCAGAAAAATTATAAACGGAATGGCCCGCGGCACTACTATAAAAAAAACAATATCCCCAATAAAGATCCTTTCTATTGACGTTGGGGGCTCGCATGTTAAGGCGGTTGTTTTAAATAGCGAGGGCCAATTGCTACAGCAATATCAAAAGATAACCACGCCGTCGCCGGCAAACCCGGCTAGCCTCATCAAGGCTATAAAAACCTTAACTAAAGATTTTCCACCGTATGATTATATCTCGGTAGGTTTCCCCGGGTATGTAAAAAACGGCGTTATAAAAACCGCCCCCAATCTGGATAATACATCATGGAAAAATTTTAACCTGAGCAAAAAGCTGGGCACAGCATTGGGCAAACCGGCTAAAGTGGTTAATGATGCCGATATGCAGGGGCTGGGGGTTGTTGCCGGCAAAGGGCTTGAGATGGTATTAACGCTTGGTACGGGGTTCGGTTCGGCGTTATTGCTTGATGGCAACCTGCTGCCGCATCTTGAAATGGCGCATCATCCCTTTACCAAACACAATACCTATGACGACTACATAGGCGAGAAAGCCCTGGAGAACCTGGGCGACAAAAAATGGAACAAACGCCTTAAAAAAGTTTTAGCAGTTTTAAAAACTGTTTTCAACTACGATACTTTATATATTGGCGGGGGCAATGCCCGTAAAATAAATTTTAAGCTGAATAAGAACATAAAAATTGTAACCAACGAAGACGGCATAAAAGGCGGCGCGCGTTTATGGGCTACCCCCAACGAACAAAGCCCGGTTAAAGTGCCGGCTAAAAAAGTAAATCACCAAAACTAGTATAATACAATAAAAAAATGGAGTCAACTACAAAAAGCATTGAAGAATTAGGCATTGATACGGTACGCATCCTATCTGCAGACGCCGTACAAAAGGCTAATTCTGGTCACCCGGGTACTGCTATGGCACTTGCGCCAGTAGGTCATGTACTTTGGACAGAGTTTTTAAACTATAACCCGCAAAACCCTGATTGGGCAAACCGCGACAGGTTTATTTTATCTGCCGGTCATGCCTGTATATTACAGTACAGTTTTTTACACCTTTTAGGTTATGACCTGTCTTTAGATGATATCAAAAACTTCCGTCAGTTGCACAGCAAAACTGCGGGTCACCCCGAATATGGTTTGTGTCCGGGTATTGATGTAACTACAGGCCCGTTGGGCCAGGGTTTTGCAAATGGGGTTGGTTTTGCCATTGGTCAAAAACATTTAGCTGCCCGTTATAATAAACCCGGATTTAATGTATTTGATTATCACGTTTACGCAATATGCAGCGATGGTGATATGATGGAAGGTGTAACTTCTGAAGCGGCTTCGTTAGCGGGCCATTTAGAGTTGGGTAACATCATCTACTTATATGATGATAACAAAATATCAATTGAAGGCAGCACAGACATTGCTTTTAACGAGGATGTTGATGCACGTTTCAGAAGCTACGGCTGGCATGTACAGTCGGTAAGTGATGCAAACGATATCCACGCATTGCATCAAGCTTTAGTTAACGCTAAATCCGAAACTCAAAAACCATCATTAATTCGTGTACGTTCATTAATTGCTTACGGCAGCCCTAATAAATCAGGTACTGCAGGTTCGCACGGATCGCCACTTGGTGCTGACGAGATAAAATTGGTTAAAGAATTTTTTGGGTTTGATCCTGATAAATCATTTAACGTACCAACCGAAGTTGCTGAATACTATAAACAAGTAGGTTCACGCGGTATCGAGACCGAGAAAAAATGGAACCAATTATTTAGCGATTATAAAGCTAAATTCCCTGAACTGGCTGCCGAGTTTGAAGAGGCCTTTGCAGGTAAATTACCAAAAGGCTGGGCAGATAAATTACCGGTATTTAAAGGCTCTGATCCTAAAATGGCAACCCGCCAGGCGTCAGGCAAAGTATTAAATGCTATTGCCGGCAGCTTGCCAAACATGATAGGCGGCGCAGCAGATTTGGCTCCATCTACCGAAACTACACTTAAAGAATCATCTTCATTTACATCCGAGGACCGTACAGGCCGCAACTTCCACTTTGGTATCCGCGAGCACGCTATGGGATCAGCTTTAAATGGTATGTCATTAACCAAGGGTATTATTCCTTTTGGAGCTACTTTCCTGATGTTCTCTGAGTATATGCGCCCGCCAATACGTTTGGCTGCCATTATGAAGATAGCCCCGATATTTGTTTATACGCATGATAGTATTGGTTTGGGCGAAGATGGTACTACCCACCAGCCTATTGAGCAATTAATATCATTACGCTCTATACCAAACATTACCGTTATACGTCCGGCTGATGCCAACGAAACTGCACATGCATGGCGCGTAGCGGTTGAGAAACAAGACGGCCCGACTGTGTTGGTGTTTACCCGCCAGGGCTTGCCTATTATTGATCAGGATAAATATGCTAAGGCATCAAACCTTGAAAAAGGCGCTTATGTATTATCAGAAGCTTCAAAAACTCCGCAGGTAATATTAATGGCAACCGGATCTGAAGTGGCATTGATTATGGATGCCCAGGCTAAATTAGAAGCTGATGGCGTTGCAACCCGTGTGGTAAGTATGCCGTCATGGGAGCTGTTTGAAAAACAGGATGCCGCTTACAAAGAGTCGGTGTTCCCTAAAGCAATTAAAAAACGTTTAGCTGTTGAGATGGCTTCGCCGCTGGGATGGCATAAATACGTAACCGACGAAGGTGATACTTTATGTATGACCACATTCGGCGAATCGGCCCCGGCAGAAGAATTATACAAATACTTCGGCTTTACGGTTGATAACGTAGTTAAAAAAGCGAAAGCGTTATTATAGATATGAGTATTGAGATGTGAGATTTGAGACAGAGTTCCTGTCAATATCTCACATCTCATATCTCACTTCTCAAATCTATAAACAATGATCTGGCAAAGCGACATTATCAAAAATCTGGAGTGGGGCGACACCATCAGCAATAAGGCCGCTAAACAAAAAGTAGCCGAACAAATTGCTGCAAAAGTGAAGGATGGTGATGTGTTAGGTGTTGGCTCGGGTTCTACATCATTTATGGCTATATTAGCCATTGCGGATAAGATAAAGGGGGAGAAGCTGAATATCAAAGCCATACCAACCTCGATAGAGATAGGGATGTTTTGCAGCAAACTGGGCATACCACTTACCAGCTTGACAGAGGCCAGTCCCGACTGGTACTTTGATGGCGCTGATGAGGTGGACCCCAACAAAAATTTAATAAAGGGCCGCGGGGGCGCTATGTTTAAAGAGAAGCTTTTAATGAGCTGCAGCCCGGTTAATTATATTATTGTTGATGAAAGCAAACTGGTAAATAAGCTGGGAAGCAAGTTCCCTGTACCGATAGAAGTTTTTCCGGCAGCAGTATTGCATGTAGAAGAACAGTTAAAGGCGCTTGAAGCCGATAGCCTGGTCATCCGGCCGGCAAAAGGCAAGGATGGTCCGGTGATTACTGAGAACGGCAACCTGGTATTGGATGCAAAATTTGGTAACATTCCGTTTGATCTGGAGCAAAAAATAAAAGCCATAACCGGCGTTATTGAAAGTGGCCTGTTCATTAATTATAATGTAGAGGTACTGGTAGCTTAAAAAGTAAAGTAACGTGACAATAGGTGGTACGCTTATTGTCGCCATTAAATAGAAGTTTTAAAAAGTTAATTAATCAATCACAATACAATGAATAACGTAAAGCAAATACATAGTTTCGGCCAAAGCATCTGGCTTGATTTTATTGACCGTGCCATTATTAACAATGGTAAATTAAAAAGCCTTATTGATGTTGACGGCGTTAGAGGTGTAACTTCAAACCCTGCAATTTTTGAAAAAGCTATTACCAGCAGTTCAGATTATGATGCGGATATACGCGCTTTAAGCGGAAGCGCCTCAACTACCGAAGAGTTGTTTTTTGGCTTAGCTGTTAAAGATATACAAGCCGCTGCCGATTTATTTAAAGGTGTACACGCCGAAGATAAAATGGACGGCTATGTAAGTTTAGAAGTGTCTCCGTTTTTAGCCTTAGATACCGAAGGTACATTTGAACAAGCTAAAAAACTATGGAAACAAGTTGACCGCAAAAACGTAATGATCAAAATTCCGGGTACACAACCTGGTTTATCGGCCATCCGCCAGTCAATTGCGCAAGGTATCAACATTAACGTAACCCTGTTATTTGGGTTAGAGCGTTACCGTGCAGTAACTGAAGCCTACATTGCAGGTTTAGAAGATCATTTAGCTGCAGGTCATTCAATCGGTCATATCTCATCAGTAGCCAGTTTCTTTTTAAGTCGTATTGATGTTATTGTTGACCCATTATTAGACCAAAAAGGTTTAGGCGAATTAAAAGGCGAGGTTGCTATCGCGTCGGCTAAAAAAGCTTACGAAATTTATAAAGAAGTATTTAGCGGCCCGCGTTGGGAAAAATTAGCAGCCGCAGGTGCACAACCGCAACGTTTGTTATGGGCAAGTACCAGCAGCAAAAACCCTGCGTTTAAAGACACTAAATATGTTGAAGCTTTAATTGGCCCTGATACTGTTGATACCGTTCCGTTAGAAACTATTGAAGCTTTCCGCGATCATGGTATTGCTGCCAATACTTTAGAGCCAGGATTAGATACAGCTACCGAAATTTTAAACAGGGTAAAAGCTGCCGGCATTAATATGGATGAGATAACCCAAACTTTAGAGGATGAGGGTATTGATAAATTCAATAAGCCTTTCGAAAAACTGTTAAAATCTATCGAAGATCAGCAAGAAAAAGTAAAATAAGCTGCTGATGAAGATGCACGATATTAAAATACTTTTTTTTGACATAGGCGGCGTTGTACTAAGCAATGGCTGGGGGCAGGAGTCGCGCAAACTGGCGGCAAAAAAATTCGACCTCGACTATGAGGAAGTAAACGCCCTGCACAATTTTATATTTAATGTATATGAAATTGGCGCCATTACCTTAGATGAGTATTTAGATACCGTAATATTTAACCATCCCCGCGAGTTTACTCGCGAGGATTTTAAACAATTCATTTATTCACGTTCTGTTGAGTTGCCCGAAACTTTAGCCTGGCTAAAAAAATGGAAGAAAGACTGCGGTTTCCGTATCATATCTATTAATAACGAGGGAAAGGAACTGAACGATTACCGTGTTAAAAAATATAAACTCCACGAGTTTTTTGATGCCTTTGTATCATCGTGCGAGGTAAAAATGCGCAAACCCGACCCGGGCATATTTAAGCTGGCTATGGGCATTGCGCAGGTAAGTCCCAAACAATGCGTTTACTTTGACGACCGCATAATGTTTGTAAATGCAGCCCAGAAACTGGGCATCAGGGCATTTTTACATACCGACCTTGCATCAACCAAAGCCATATTGGAAAAACTAAAAGAAGAAAATCATCACAAATAATTATGAGTGCAACACCAGATAAATACGATTTTGGCATGATTGGCCTGGGCGTAATGGGCCGCAACCTGTTACTAAACATGGGCGACCATGGTGTAAAAGGCGCAGGCTTTGATAAGGATGCCGGTAAGGGCCAGGCTTTAGAGCAGGAAAGCACAAACGGCAATTTGAAAGGCTTTAGCGATGTAAAAGAATTTGTAGCCAGCCTGAACACCCCGCGTACCATTATGATGCTGGTGCCTGCCGGTAAAATTGTTGATGATGTTATTGAAGAACTATTACCACTAATTGATAAAGGCGATTTGATTATTGACGGCGGTAACACTTATTACACTGATACCAACCGCCGTTTTGATTACCTGAACAGCAAAGGCATCCACTTTTTTGGCATGGGTGTATCCGGTGGCGAAGAGGGCGCACGTCGCGGCCCGAGCATGATGCCGGGTGGCGATAAAGCGGCCTATGAGGTGATGAAACCCATATTAGAATCTATTGCTGCTAAGGTTGATGGTGAGCCATGTGTTACTTATTGCGGCACAGGTTCGGCAGGGCATTTTGTTAAAATGGTGCACAACGGTATCGAGTACGCCGTGATGCAGTTATTGGCCGAAACTTACGAGATATTGAAAAAAGGTCTGGGCCTTGACAATGCTGCCATAGGCGAAATATTTAAAGAGTGGAACGATGGCCGTTTAAAATCGTTTTTGATGGAAGTTACCCGTGATATTTTTCAATATAAAGCACCGGGAACCGACCATTTATTATTAGATGATATTAAAGACGAAGCCCGTGCCAAAGGTACCGGCAAATGGACATCACAGGTGGCTATGGATTTGCAGGCACCCATACCAACTATTGATACATCAGTTTCTATGCGTGATCTTTCTAAATACAAAGATCTGCGCGTAAAGGCAGAAGCTTTGTATGGTGGTGTAAAAGCGCAATTGAATGTGGATAAAGCAGCGTTTATAAAATCATTAGAAGAGGCGTTTTACTTCAACATGGTCATCAGCTATGCGCAAGGCATCCACATGTTAACCCGCGCCTCTGCCGAGTTTAACTATGGTTTAAATCTGGCCGAGATAGCCAAAATATGGAGAGGCGGCTGTATCATCCGTTCATTATTCTTACAAGATATTTACACAGCATTTAGCGCTAACCCTGGTTTAGAGCACCTGTTATTAGATAACGGCGTGGCTAACGTAGTTAAAGGTGTTGTTGGTGGTGCCCGTACGGTTGTATCGGCAGTTACCGCTGCCGGAATTGCCGCGCCTTGCTATGCTGAGTCATTAAGTTACTTTGATGCTTTCCGCAGCGGCAGGATGCCATCAAACCTGATACAAGCACAACGCGACTATTTTGGCGCGCACACCTATGAACTTATTGGTAAAGAAGGAACATTCCATACCCAATGGGTGGCAAAAAATTAATATTAACAGAAATATAGCAATATCATGTCCTCAAAAATAATATCAGAGCCTACTATATTTATCATATTCGGAGGTACCGGCGACCTTAACTCGCGTAAACTTGCCCCCGCGCTTTACAACTTATACCTTGATGGCTGGATGCCTAAACAATTTGCCTTCATTGGCACTGGTCGTACAAAATTGACGGATGAGCAATTCAGAACCAACTTATTAAACGATATCAACCAGTTTTCGCGCAGCGGCAAAACCACCAAAGCCAAATGGGACGATTTCTCAAAAAATATTTATTACCAGGTATCTGACGCTAAAGATGCCGAGACCTATAAAGAGTTTGGCAAACGTATAGAGGCGCTTAATACCGAGTGGAAAACCAAAGCCAACGTAATGTATTACCTGGCCGTTGCGCCTGAGTTTTTCCCTATCATCGCTTCAAATATCTCCAAAGCCAAGCTGGCCCAGGATCCTGACAAAACAAGGATAGTGATTGAAAAACCTTTTGGTCACGACCTGGAATCGGCCAAAGAACTGAACAAGTTGCTGGCAGGCATTTTTGATGAAAAGCAGATCTACCGTATCGACCATTATTTAGGTAAAGAAACCGTACAAAATATTATGGCGTTCCGTTTTGCCAACTCCATATTGGAGCCGATGTGGAACCGTAATTATATAGAGCACGTACAAATTTCGGTAACAGAGCAATTAGGCGTACAGGACCGCGGCCCTTATTATGAAGGTTCGGGTGCTTTACGCGATATGATTCAAAATCACTTATTGCAATTGCTTTGCTTTATAGCAATGGAGCCCCCTATCAGCTTTAACGCCGATGAGGTGCGCGACCGTAAAGTGGATGTATTAAGAGCCATGCGCAAATTTACCCCCGATGATGTACGCATGTCGGCAGTACGTGGGCAATATGGACCGGGATGGATAGAAGGGCAGGAAGTGCCGGGCTACCGCCAGGAAAACAAAGTTGACCCGGATTCAAATACCGAAACTTTTGCCGCCATGAAGTTCTTTGTAGATAACTGGCGCTGGCACGGTGTGCCTTTTTATGTACGTACCGGTAAACGCATGCACCAATCGACATCAACTATTACTATACAATTTAGGGATGTACCGCATTTGGTGTTCCCTAAAGAAGCTACCGAAAGCTGGCAGCAAAACAGACTCATCATCAGCATACAGCCCGAAATGAGCATACGCCTGCAGGTACAGGCCAAGCGCCCGGGTATTGATATGGTATTAAATACTGTTGATATGGTATTTGACTACAAAGGCACCTATACCAGTGAGGCGCCTGAAGCTTATGAAACCCTGTTGCTTGATACCATGATGGGCGACCAGACCCTGTTTATGCGCGGCGACCAGGTAGAAGAAGCATGGGATTTGATAATGCCTATATTAAGCACATGGGAAGGCAAAAAGAGCCTGAACTTCCCTAACTATTCGGCAGACTCATGGGGACCTGAACTTGCAGAGGCGTTAATTGCCCGCGATGGTTTCCATTGGTTTACCTTACCGCTTAACGCAACTAAAAAGAAATAGACACTTTTTCATTGTCATTTCGAACGAGGAACGAGGAGAAATCTTATACACCATATAGCGCGTTAAGCCTATAGTATAAGATTTCTCTTCGCCCCTTTTACACAAGGCTATACGGGCTCATCGAAATGACAGTTTTATTAATATTATACCAAAAATGAAATTAAACATATTCCATACCGCTGATGAAGTGCTAACCGCTTTAGCAGCATATTTTGTTAAAGTAGCCAACGAAGCCATTACCGCGCGCGGCAAGTTTGCTGTCGCGTTATCTGGTGGCAGTTCACCTAAAAAATTGTACGAGCTATTAGCCTCGCCTGCCTTTAAGGACCAGGTAAACTGGGAGAAGGTTTATTTCTTTTTTGGCGATGAGCGCTATGTGCCACATACCGATCCCGAGAGTAACTACCTGATGGCCCAGAAAGCTATTTTTGATACGCTGGAAATTGATCGTTTAAATATTTTCCCGGTAGATACTACGCTTAGTCCCGAAGATGCTGCTAAACAGTATTTTGAAGATATTGAACAGTTTTTTGATGAGGATGAATTAAGCTTTGACCTGGTGCTACTGGGCCTGGGTGACGATACGCATACAGCGTCATTGTTCCCGCATACGGAGGCCTTACATGATGTTACGCCTGCTGTTAAAGCCAACTTTTTAAAGGACAAACAAATTTACCGTATCACTATGAATGCGCCCTTAATTAATGACGCGCGCAACATAGCCTTTTTAGTATATGGCGAGAATAAAGCCGTAGCGGTACATCATGCATTAGAGGATGATGAAAATATTGATCTTTACCCGGCCCAGTTAATTGATTCCATTGCGGGTGAAGTGCAATGGTTTTTAGATGAAGCGGCCGCAGCTGATTTGGAAGAAGAGTATTAAAAAACTGATTGACATTGACCACTAAAACAAGAAAAGGCCTTCAAAATGAAAGCCTTTTCTTGTTTTATGATGTATAAATAATTACAACTTCCTTTTTACTTCTACGTTTTCGTAAGCTTCTACTATATCGCCTACTTCAATGTTGTTAAAGTTTTGGATATTTAAACCACACTCATAGTTAGCTGATACCTCTTTAACATCATCTTTAAAGCGTTTTAACGAAGCCAGTTCGCCGGTATAAATTACAACACCTTCGCGCACGATACGTATCTTACTGTTACGTGTTATTTTACCATCCAATACCATACAACCTGCAATGGTACCTACTTTGCTTATCTTAAAGGTTTCGCGTATCTCAACGTTAGCCACAATTTTCTCTTCAAAGGTTGGTGCAAGCATGCCTTCCATCGCAGCTTTTATCTCGTTGATGGCATCGTAAATAATAGAGTATAAACGAATATCTATTTGCTCGGCCTCGGCCAGTTTACGTGCGCTTTGTGACGGACGAACCTGGAAACCAATGATGATCGCGTCAGATGCAGAAGCCAGCAATACGTCAGATTCTGATATTTGCCCAACTGCTTTTGATATAATGTTAACCTGTATTTGCTCAGTAGATAGTTTAAGTAATGAATCTGATAGCGCTTCGATAGAGCCATCCACGTCACCTTTAACAATAATGTTCAACTCCTTAAAGTTACCAACTGCCAAACGGCGACCGATCTCATCAAGTGTAATATGTTTCTGTGTACGTAAACCTTGCTCGCGCTGTAATTGCAGGCGTTTGTTGGCAATATCACGTGCCTCAACTTCGCTTTCCAGTACATTAAATTTATCACCCGCTGTTGGTGCTCCCTGCATACCCAATACCTGTACAGGTGTTGATGGGCCGGCAACTTCTACACGCTGGCCACGCTCGTTAGTTAACGCTTTAACACGCCCACTATAACAACCGGCTAATATGGGGTCGCCTACTTTTAACTGGCCCGCTTGTACAAGTATGGTGGTTACAATACCACGGCCCTTATCCAGCATGGATTCAATTACAGTACCAACGGCACGTTTATTTGGATTGGCTTTCAGCTCTAATAACTCAGCTTCAAGCAATACTTTTTCTAATAATAGCTCTACATTTAAGCCTGTTTTGGCCGATATTTCCTGGGTTTGGTATTTACCGCCCCATTCTTCTACCAAAATGTTCATGGCAGATAGCTGCTCGCGCACCTTATCAGCATTGGCACCGGGCTTATCAATTTTATTGAAAGCGAATATAATAGGTGCACCTGCAGCCTGCGCGTGGTTTATGGCCTCGCGGGTTTGTGGCATCACGCTATCATCAGCAGCAATAACTATAATTACAATATCGGTAACCTGTGCACCCCTTGCCCGCATGGCGGTAAACGCCTCGTGGCCCGGTGTATCCAGGAAGGTTATTTTTCCTTTATTATCAGGCAATGTTACTTCATAGGCACCAATATGCTGGGTAATACCCCCGGCTTCGCCACCTATAACGTTGGTTTTGCGTATAAAGTCAAGTAATGATGTTTTACCGTGGTCAACGTGGCCCATTATGGTCACAATTGGTGCGCGTGGTACTAAATCTGCCGGATCATCAGGTTGGTCAAGGTTGGCCTCTTCATCCTGTGGTTTTACAAACTCTACCTGAAAACCAAACTCTTCGGCAACAATGCTTAAAGTTTCGGCATCCAAACGCTGATTGATGGATACAAACATACCCAGGCTCATACAGGTAGATATGATCTGCGTTACAGATACGTCCATCATTAATGCCAGTTCATTAGCGGTAACAAACTCGGTTACCTTAATTACTTTCGACATTAATTCCTGCTCCATTGCCAATTCCTCGGCGCTGGAAGCTACATCATCCCGTTTTTGACGGCGGAATTTAGCACGCTGGGCAAACTTGCCCGATTTACCGGCACCGCTTAAACGGGCCAGTGTAGCCTTAATTTGATCTTGTATATCTTTTTCAGTCGGCTCTTCTTTAGGACCTGTACTTGCCGTACGGTTCCTGAAGTCAGGGCGGTTAGCATTATTATTGTTATTGCCACCCGGTCCGGTTATTCCATTATTGGCCCTGTTCCTAAAATCAGGACGGTTAGGGTTTATATTGCCCCCTTGAGGTTGCTGCCCGGTATTGCCCGGCTGTGCGCCTTGTTGTTGGCCGCCACCACCACCATGCTGCGGATTATGCCCGCCGCCCTGGCCCTCTTTGCGCTTTCTTTTACGCTTATGGTCTGCCGAGTTGGTGTTTGATGATGAGGCTACAGGGTTGCGTTTTGACTGGTCGGCAGGTAGTTGTATCTTTCCAATAACATTTGGCCCGGTTAACCTTTCTGCTTTTGCCCTTATTACTTCCTGTGGTTGTTCCTCCTCCTCGGCAGCCGGTTCAGTTGCAACAGGCGACACAGGTGGTACTACCGGCGCAACCTGTTTCGGTGCTTCTGCCACAGGCAGTGGTTTAACTTCGGGTACTATTTCAGCAACAGGCTCGGCCTGTTTAACTTCTTCAACCTTTGGTGCAACAGGTTGTTCCTGCGCAACAGGCTCCTGTTTTACAGGTGCCACCGGCTTTTCTTCTTTCTTTTCGGCCTGCGGTGCAACAGGATTTTTAGCATTAAGGTCTATTTTACCAATAACCTTTACACCCGGCAATGTATCATTGCGTTCCTCAAGCTTTTCGGGCTCAGGCTCGGGTGCCGGTTTTGGTTTTTCAACAGCCGGTACGTTGTATTGACCTGTATTTTTTATCAGTATCTCCTCGTTCTCAAAATCTCTCGAACGGCGTGCCTCAGCCGGTTTTTCAGGAAATTGGCCGGGCTCTTCTTTTCTTATCTTACCGATACTGATCTGCTTGGCCTCCTCCTTAATACTTTTATCAACAGCAAACTCTTTCAGCAACACGTTATACATTTCGCCTTCAATTTTAGCGTTAGGTTGTTTTTCGATTTTAAACCCTTTTGACGCTAAAAAATCAACTATAGTGCCCGTGCCTATATTCAGCTCTTTTGCTGCTTTAAATAATTTTATGGATTTGTCTTCTGACATTTAATAATTCTTTCTCCTGCTTATTATTGCAAAAATACGATTTTAATTTTGGGATATAGTTATTTATTCAAACTCGGCCTGTAATACTGCTAAAACTTCTTTTACCGTTTCTTCTTCCAGATCGGTACGTTTAACCAATTCGCTAACGGTTAATGCCAGTACTGATTTTGCTGTATCTAAACCAATGCGTTTAAATTCATCCAATATCCAGCTATCAATCTCGTCAGAAAATTCTTCAATATCCACATCTTCGTCATGCTCGTCCGCTTCGCGGTAAACATCAATTTCATAACCTGTTAATTTACCGGCCAGTTTTATATTATGACCACCACGACCAATGGCTAATGATACCTGATCGGGCTTTAAATATACCGCGGCTGTTTTTTTCTCATCATCTAATTTGATAGAGGTAATTTTGGCCGGCGATAAAGCACGTTGTATATATAACTGAATATTGTTGGTATAGTTTATAACATCAATATTTTCATTTTTCAACTCACGAACGATACCATGTATACGTGATCCTTTCATGCCCACACAGGCACCTACAGGGTCAATACGGTCGTCGTATGATTCAACAGCTACTTTGGCTCTTTCGCCCGGTTCGCGAACAATTTTTTTGATCGTGATCAATCCGTCAAAAATCTCGGGCACTTCCAGTTCAAACAAACGCTGTAAAAACTCGGGCGCGGTACGTGATATGATAATTTTAGGGTTGCTATTCAGCATATCAACCTTATGTACAATGGCTTTTACGCTATCGCCTTTTTTAAAGTAATCGGCCGGTATTTGCTCGGTTTTAGGCAACAATAACTCGTTACCTTCATCGTCAAGCACCAGAGTTTCTTTTTTCCATACCTGGTAAACCTCGCCGGTAACAATTTCGCCAACGCGGTCTTTGTATTTTTTGAAGATCTCGTCTTTCTCCAGTTCTAAAATTTTAGATACCAGTGTTTGGCGGGCGGCTAAAATAGCACGACGACCAAAACTTTCTAAGGTAATTTGCTCAATATGCTCATCACCTACTTCCAAATCCGGATCCAATTTTTTAGCCTCGGCCAGTTCAATCTCCAGGTCGTCATCTTCGCTAAAACCATCTTCCATTACCGTACGGGTGCGCCAAATCTCTAAGTCACCGTTGTCGGTATTCACAATTACGTCACAGTTTTCATCAGTTCCGAATTTTTTGCGGATCATGCTCCTGAAAACGTCTTCCAGCACACTCATCATCGTAGGGCGATCAATGTTCTTAAAGTCCTTAAACTCCTGGAAAGAATCAATTAAATTAATATTGCTCATTTTTTTTACTTAAATGATATTAAAACCTTAGTTTCTGTTATTTGCTCAATGGGGATAAGGCTTTCAACCAATTGCGCCTTTTTCCCTTTTTCTTTTATTTTTTCTTCAATGGTCAGGTTGGTTTGGTTAACTGCAAGTAACCTGCCTTCCTTTTTGGCGCCATCAGCCATTTTAATAGCTAACTCGCGCCCAATGTTTTTATTATACTGCCTTTGCGATGAAAGCGGAAAATCAACCCCCGGCGATGAAACTTCTAAATTATAAGCGGTTTCTATCGTGTTTTCTTCTTCCAGTTTAAAGCCTACATACCGGCTTATTTGTGCACACTCGGCAATACCTATGCCGCTATCGCCATCAACCAGTATATTCAGTTTATTGCCGTGCATTTTCACATCAACAATAAACAGGTCGGGCCGGTTAATTTCGGCTATCTTTTCTTCAACCAGCCGCGCTACTTTTTTTTCAATACTCATCACTCAATTTCGCTGATCCGATAAAATAATAAATAAAAAGAGGGGACAAATGGTCCCCTCTTTCTTTATTGGATGCAAATATAAGTAATATTATTAATTTTTCAAGGCTTTTATTGCTTAAAAATCAAATCGGTATAGGGCGTTTTGCCGGGCTGCCGCTTGCCTTTAATAAAGCCCCATATATCAGCGGTACTGCTGTAGCGATACCAGCGCATAAAATATAGCTGGTGTTTAGCAAAAGGGGTATCCGGTTTAAATATAATGGCACTGTCTTTTATAGCATAACTACCCGGCTGCATGGGCTGATAATCCTTCATATCGGTATCGGCGGGCATACGGTAAACCTGTAGTAAATTTTGCCAGCCATTGCTGCTATCGCGGTTTACATCCTGCATTATGGCGTAGTTTAACCCGGTTATTTTTAAGGTGTTGCCGCTATCAATAAGGCTAATATGTATAGCGGGAGCATCGGTTTTAGGTGTACAACTCAAAACCATACAACTTACCAGTAAAAGCAGGCCTTTTTTCATGATAGTAATATTACTAAATTAATTTAACGGACAAGGTATTAGTAATTGTTATGTCCTATTAGCACACACAATTTTCCATAAGCGGGTACATTGCTATCTTTGCGGCTATGCCGGCACAAATTTACGCCCCTTTTGAGGTATCAAACTTTAGCAACAAAACCTGTTTTTTAAGCGGTGCGCCCTTAAACAGCGAGGAAGAAAAAATACAGGTGTTCCCACAATGGCTCATGAGCCTTTACCAGCTGGAAGACCGGCCCTTTAAGCTGTTGGACGAAAGCATGGCTACTTATAAGGACCTGAAATTGCCCTGCTCGGCAGCCATTAATGAGCAATACCTGGAGCCGCTTGAATATGAAATTGCCGGCGCCTTTGCGCAGGGTTACGATGCCGTAAAGCAACTGGACGAGTTGAAGATATTTCAATGGGCCGGCAAACTGCTTTACGGTATCATATTTAATGAGATACAATCAGGCATAAAACAGCAGTATACACAGGGTCAGGAGTTTAATATTTCGCAATCTATTATCCATAAATTTAGCCACCTGCATGTAATGCTGCAAAGCCTTAACCTGCCCGTAGTGCTTGAAGATTTTAAGCCATTTAGCCTGTTTTTATTTAAGGTTGATAATAATGAACAAGAGTTTGGCTACCGCGATGAAATAAACACGCTAACCTTTGCCCTGCGCATACGCGATTTTGGGTTGGTAATTTGTCTGCAGGATAACGGCGCCAACAAACAATACCATAAAGAGATATTTGAAAAAATAAAAGACCATACCCTGCACCCTATACAGTTTGAAGAGTTTAGCGGGCGCGTATTTTATTCGGCCTACCTGTTTAACCGCCTGCCCGAGTATACTATTATGCCGGTTGGCGAAGAGGTATATATTGAAGCCATGCCCCTGCGCGGCATGAGCAACAAACCACTGTTTGACGACTGGGTGAATAAAACCTACGGCCAGGTGCTGGAAACTTTCTGGAAAAACTGGGGCTTTCTGCTATTAGAGATCATTAAGGACCCTGAACACCCCATGAGCTTTTTGTTTGATGCCGAAGGAGTGGTTATTGATGGCCGTACTATTAAATTGCCCCGGTAATTTGCCCGATAAAAAAGTGTACTACCGAAGGGTACATTATAATAGTAATAAGCAAACCGCTTAACGCGCCAAATAAGTGGGCATCATGGTTAATGGCATCCTGCGAGTATTTGGATGCATAGGTACAGTAAAGCAAGTATAATACGCCAAATAAAATAGCCGGGATGGGTATAGGTATGGGCATGATCATCATTTTGCTCATTGGCGAAAACAGGATAAAGCTAAATATTACCGCACTTATAGCACCCGACGCACCCAGGCTATGATACCAAAAATCCTCCTTATGTTTATAAACCGAAGGAAGATCGCTTAATACCATGCTTAAAAAATACAGCAGCCCAAATTGCCAGTGCCCAATGGTCGCTTCCAGCTGAAAAGCAAAAAAATAAAAGGAAAACATATTAAAAAAAAGGTGCATCCAGTCTTTATGTATCAGTCCGCTGGTTATTAAGGTATATAAATATTTACCTTTTGATACGCTATAGGGGTGTAGCATCATTTTGCCGTACAGATCCTCATTACTAAAGGTAATAAGCGTGGTAATAATGGTAAGCACAAAAATAATTGAAGCTACGGGCGTAAGTAATAAGTATTGTTCCATCAGGTTAATTGGCAGGTATTTGTGCCTGTATTGTTTTAGGCAGGCTTTTAAAAACTAAATTATACGAATGGTCAATCATATCGCAAAGCTGTTTGCGGGTTAATGAGCCATCCATTTGTACGGTGTTCCACATTTTTTTGTTCATGTGGTAGCCGGGTTGTACTTCGGTGTAACGTTCGCGGAGGTCAATGGCCAGTTCCGGGTCGCATTTTACATTAAAGGCGGTGCCGGGTGTTAAGCCCGCCAGCAAAAATATTTTGCCGCCAACTTTAAAAACCAACGTGTCCTCGCCAAAGGGGAACCCTTCGGTAGCTCCTGATTTTAAAAGGGCATAATCGCGCAACTCTTCTATATTCAAATTGTAGTAATTATGATAAACTGTCTGAAAAAATCAGTAATTATGGCTTCTGCAAATATAAGGCTTATGAAATTTACTTCGCCCATCAATTTTACGGTTAAAGAACGTTTTTTACGTTATGTTAGTATCGATACCCAGTCAGATCCTAACTCAAATACCTATCCCTCAACCCAAAAACAAAAAAATCTGGGCAGGCTATTGGTACATGAATTATTAGCTATTGGCGTAGCCGATGCGCATATAGACGAATTTGGTTATGTATACGCCACTATACCTGCCAATACCCACAAGCCCGATGTGCCCGTTATCTGCTTTTGTTCGCACATGGATACCTCGCCCGATTGCAGCGGCGAGGGGGTAAAGCCCATAGTGCATAAGAATTATCAGGGAGAGGACCTGGTACTACCTGATGACGCGTCGCAAATATTAAAAATGAGCGAACATGCTGATCTTAAAAATCAAATTGGTAATGATATCATTACCGCCAGTGGCAGCACTTTACTGGGTGCCGATAATAAAGCAGGGGTAGCCGAAATTATGGACGCCTGTTACCAACTCATTAATCATCCCGAAATTAAACATGGGGATATCCGCATATTGTTTACCCCTGATGAAGAGATTGGCCGCGGAGTAGATAAAGTGGATATTAAAAAACTAGGTGCATACGCGGGTTATACCATGGATGGCGAAAGCGCGGGCAATATGGAGAATGAAACCTTCTCCGCAGATGGGGCAAAGCTTATCATTAATGGTATAAGCAGTCACCCTGGTTTTGCCAAAGGTAAAATGGAAAGTGCCCTTAAAATTGCGGGTAAAATAATTGCGCAATTACCGGTTGAACTATCGCCCGAGGGTACGGATAATATGCAGGGCTTTGTGCATCCGGTTGATATGGACTGGCATGTGGAGCAAGCCAGTATTGATTTTATTATCCGCGATTTTGAAGATACTAAGCTTGTACAACATGCCGATACTATCAGGAAGATAGCGGATGAAATATTAAAGGATTATCCAGGTTCAAGCTACCAACTACAGGTAAAACCCCAATACCGCAACATGAAGCAGGTACTGGACCACCACCCCAAAATTGTTGAATATGGTATGGAAGCCATTCGCCGGGCGGGACTTGAGGCCAGGCTATGCAGCATACGCGGCGGTACGGATGGATCGCGTTTATCATTTATGGGATTGCCCTGCCCCAACATTTTTGCCGGCGAGCATGCCTTTCACGGCAAGCAGGAATGGGTATCGGTACAGGACATGCAAAAAGCGGTAGAGACCATTTTGCATTTAGCGATGATTTGGGAGGAGCGGGGTTAACTAAGCTTTAGGGCGAAGGCCTCTGCCTATCTACTAAACTATCCGCTTTGCGTTATCCTTTACAAAAGTATCCCAGCCGGAATAGGATTTTTTAGTGCCGCTTTTGCCGGCCGGAAACCGTTGAAAGGCATGACAAACAGCTACGGCCAGCCCGTCGGTCGCATCTAAAAAGTCAGGCGTTTCTTTAAAGTTGAGCAGGCTTTGCAACATGGCGGCTACCTGCTCTTTAGTAGCATTACCATTACCGGTTATAGCCTGCTTTATTTTGCGCGGCGAATATTCTGTAACCTCTACATTGCGCGCCAGTGCTGCCGCCATGGCCACACCCTGCGCACGGCCCAGTTTAAGCATTACCTGTATGTTTTTACCATAAAAAGGGGCTTCAATAGCCAGGCAATCAGGTTTGTAATTATCAATAAGGGCCAGCGTTTTTTCAAAAATGCGCTGCAGTTTAAGCATGTGGTCGTCAATTTTATCCATTTTTACCACACCCAGGCTTATCAGTTCGGCTTTGGTACCTATTTCCTTTATCAGTCCATATCCCATAACTGCCGTACCCGGATCAATACCTAAAATTATACGCTCTTTTATATTGGGTGGTTGCATTGTCGTCCTTTATATTGCTAACAATAACCTATTGGTGGCAATTGTTGCAGGTAATAAACTTACAACAATTTAAGTTTTGTTACACGAAAAAATTGGTCTTTGTAAATTATTGGCGCAAAAATTATATTTGCAATCTGGCACTAAATTTCCTCGGGACGTAGCGTAGCCAGGTATCGCGTCCCGATGTAAAATCGGGAAGATCGTGGGTTCGAATCCTGCCATCCCGACAAAAAATTCTATTTAGTTACAACCATAAAAGAATCGTCAGGAGGTAGCGACGTCTTTTCATCCTTTTTGGCACAATCCTCTGACAATGATATACGCCTCGTGGTAGAATACACCACACCATTTAATATTTGATATCCTGTAGAAATACTTTGTATAAGCCTTTGTACCAATATCCCCGATTTATTATCTACAATATAGGTTCCTGTAGAATTACTGTTAACCAGATCGCCGGTAACAAAACTTTTAAATTTTATAATGGTATTGGTTGGGGTTACCTGGTCTATCCAAAACCTTGTAGTCATTTTTTGCCGGCTAAATGTGGCTGTATCTTTCCATTTGTAGCCTTTTTTAATACCCCTTTTTACCACAAAGTTTGGTATAACATTAAATTGGCTCCCCTTTATAAACGACTCGGGCTGTATCCCTGCAAAGGACAATAAGGTATCATTTGCCAGTTTATCCGAAAAATCATCGTCTGACAGGATAATACCTGTTCTGTCAACCAATACATCACTATGCTTACCAACCATATACTTTAAGGCCGTCTCTATTTTTGAAGTAGTATCGATATCCTTTTCCGAATCAAAATGCATGCTAGCGCCGGCTGCAGTTATAACTACATCCATTTTAGGAATACTAACCTTAAATGTATAAGCCTTATCAGATACATCAGTTACTTTATAAGTTTTATAAACCGATGAAGATGAGGTTACAGTTAACGCTTTAGCTCCGCGTTGAATAATAAAAGTTGAATTTAAAAAGGTACGTTTTTGGTAATTGTCGCCTTTTTCAAAAGTAAAGATGCGCTGTACGGTTTGCGCATTGCTAATGCAACTGCAAAAAACAAAAAACACAGTAAGCAAAAGCTGTGTTTTTTTTGTAACCCGGTTTATTAACGCATCCATACTATTATATAATTGCCCGATTAATTGATAGAAAGTTTTAACTCGGGAACAGGTGGAAGCGGCGATACCGGCGGCAAAGCGGGGATAGACGGTGTTATAGATAGGGTAACAGCGGTTGTACCCTGGGTAGTTACCGTTGCAGGGGCTACAACCGCAGGGGCCGCAACAGCAACAGCCGCAGCAGTAGGTGCAGGCGGAGTTACCGGAATATCAGGAACACTTGGTAAAATGCTTGCGGGTGTTACTGTAGCTGCAATGGTTGCAGTAGGTACAGTGGCCGGTGTTGCCGGCATAGCCGTCACGGCAGTAATGGCAGTTACCGCGGCTGTAGTTGTAGTAACCTGCGGTACTGTTGGAACTGCAGGTGGCGGTACGTGCCAGTCGGAATTATTATTTAACCCGGTTTGCGCATTAGCACGGGTTGCAACTATTGCAAGCGTACTTATTGTTATTATGATGGCTAATTTTTTCATGATCATAATTTATTGATTCGTCTGTTTAAAGAAAGCGGGAAGCCCATTGAAAACATCATTGATGGTTTATCTGATGTATATCTGGTTAAGTCTGAAACGCCGGCACCAATAGAAAGCGCAGAGCCACTAAAAGGCCTTATTCCCAATGAGCAACCCAGGTTCATGCCTGTCCACTCGGCATTTATATTAACATGTTTTATTAATTCGTACGATACATCCCCAAATACCGCTGTTCCATATTTTCCCCGGCCATTAAGTACATCATAAGGGCTTTTTAAATAAAACCTGCCGCTACCTATACCTATGGTATAAGTAAGCCTTGAACTGCCGGGAGTTTTTGAACGGATGCCTTGTACAGAATGACTGAATGCGAAAAAGAAAGTAGGCGCAGGTGCATCTGATACCTGCGAAGGAGCTAATACCTGTAACGCACCGGCTGATATGCTGCTTGCTCTAAATATCTTATGACTAATAGTAAAATTTGCCGACAGGTCACTTAAACTGCGCACCTTAGTAATATTTAGACTTGCTGCCACATTTACAAACTTTGCAGAATTGCCAACACAAAACCCAACAGAGCTTATCAAATCAGCCTTATGGGTGTAAACAGAAGGGTACGAACCACCTACGCCGCCAAAAATGTATGAGCCATAGCCGCCCCAACCAGAAGGTGTCATTAAATTTTGCATAGCATCATTTGGTAACAATTCTTGCCTGTCAAATTTTTCAGGTTCGTTGGCAAGCGAATCCATTCTCATTTTTATTGCCCTTTCAAATATATTTTGGCAAAAACCGCGCTGCACACCAAGCATTAAAACAAATAAAAAACATAAAAATTTTAATGCAGGTTTAGAGCTCACGCTTATCAAATATTAAATATATAGTATAAAACACTATATGTACATATATTATTATTATTTATTAACCGTACAACGCTGATTATAAATAATATAATAAACAGTAAATATAGGCATTAATACATTTGTATGCAGAAAAATGTTAATTTATACGTGCCTGCAAATCACAACGTGTGAGCGTAAAAAGAGAAAATGCCCCCCGAACCGCAGGTATTAAAAACCCGAATCTAAAACGGCCTGAAGCTTTTTACCAAAATCCCGTATGTTTGAATTATCAAATATTGAAAAATGGTGCCCCTTAATGGTTATGCTTTTTGCTTTTTTTGCAAAACGCTTCCATCCCAGGTATTTAAAATCATCCATATAAAAAGTGATCTCGCTTGCCCTGAAAACAACAATATTGCCAACATACGGGGTTAACTGATATTTTTGATAGGCTGATATATGTAAGCTAAATACATCAAAATTTTCTTCATCTACAGACATCTGGGTTATTGCCGGTGCTTTTTTGCTAAACCGATTGCCAATTGTTTTTGCTATAGCTTTAAAAACGCCATTTGTATAGTTCAATGCACGCATTGGGCCGTATTTAAGCAGGTATAAGTTTAAACCTATCATTCTTAAACCGGTTATTAAATTATACCTGGTTTTAATCAATTCCGGATCGCGCGATAGCCCATCAATTATAGCCAGCAATTTAATTTCTTTGCCCATGCTTGTTAATTGTTTCGCCATTTCAAAAGCAATTATACCTCCTAAGGAGTACCCTGCCAGACAATATGGGCCATATTCGTTTTCGGCTAATAAACTTTTAATGTAGAATGCTGCAATATCCTCAATGGTTTTAAATGGATTTCCATCACTATCAAATCCGTTTGACTGAAAACCGAATACCGGCTGATCCTCATCAAGTTCATCACTTAAATTAAAAAAACCATCGGCAACAAGGCCACCACCATTTATCATGTAAATAGGGGTTTTTGTACCATCGGGTTTAATAGGTATCAAAATGTTGGGTATTTCCAGCGTGCTGGGGTTTGCCAGCAATTTTGCCAACGATTGGATAGTAGGGTATTGATTTAACAACAAAAACGAAACATGCTTATCGGTTTCCTTTTTTAGCATGGATAACATTTTAACCGCCATAATTGAATTGCCGCCCAAATCAAAAAAGTTATCATATATGCTTATTTCATCCTTTTGAAACACTGTTCGCCAAATGCCCAATACAACCTCTTCAAGAGCGGTTTTGGGAGCTACGGGTTGATTAACAGTCTCGTTTGCAAGTTTATATACCAACGAGTCAATATCAACCTTACCATTAAACGTAAAAGGGATATTTTCAATCTGCCTAATACTTGTTGGCAACATGTATCCGGGTAGTTTGGTTACCAGATAATCCCATACGTTTTGTACACTATAATCGGGTTTAAGCGTTACATAAGCTACTATTTGCATAAAGCCACGTTCGTTTTTCCTGGTTAAAATAACCGCATGATCAACTACCCCACTGTTTTTAATAGTTGTTTCTACCGATCCTAACTCAATGCGGTAACCATTTACCTTAACCTGGTCGTCAATACGGCCAAGGTATTCAATACTCCCGTTTTGCAGGTAACGGCCAAAATCGCCGGTTTTGAATAGCCTGCTGTTATTTTCTGTATCAAAGATGTTTTCTATAAATCTTTGTGTTGTTAACAATGGACGGTTAAGGTACCCTCTTGCTACACCAAGGCCCCCTATATATATTTCGCCTATCCTGTCCCGGGGCTGCTGCTGATGTTTTTCGTCTAATATATATATATCTGTATTATCAACCGGTTTACCTATTAATATTTTCTTTATTTCGCCACCCTCTAAAGGGGCACGCCAGTAAGTAGCATGTATGGTGGCTTCTGTTGGGCCATACAAGTTATGCAGCTCTGCTCCGGGTAGTTTAACTTTAAATAAATTAGCCTGAAAAGGTGTAAGGGCTTCACCACTACTTATAACCTGCCTTAAACTGCTGCACTCGCCAGGGTTAACTGCCAATAAAAAAAGCTCAAGCATGGTAGGTACAAAATGGGTTATAGTTACCTTCTCTCTATCTATGATATCCTTTAATTTTTGAATATCCCTAACTTCATCTTTATTAAGTACTACTAATGATGCACCGCTAATTAATGCCCAGAAAATTTCCCATACTGACACGTCAAAGCAAAAGGTGGTTTTTTGCAATACAACGTCGTGCGGTGTGGTTTTTAAATACTCTTTGGACCATAGCAAATTATTTACAACGCTTTGGTGTTCAATCATAACCCCATTAGGCACACCGGTTGTACCTGATGTGTAAATTACATAGGCCAGGTTTTGAACACCAATTGCAACATCAATATCTTCGCCCGGTAACCAATCAATTACCTGCAAGTGTGTATCAAGGTCAATGATGTCCGTTGAAGGCCCACTCGCTATTTTTTTTATATGTGCGCCAGATGTTATTATAGCCTTTGCCTTACAATCATTTAATATATAACTTATACGATCTTTAGGAAATTCAGGATCAATGGGCACATAGGCACCACCCGCCTTTAAAACAGCCAATAAAGCGACAATGAGGTTGGCGCTATTATCCAAACAAACGGGTACCAGCCCTTCGGGCTCAATACCTTTTGAAATAAGTAACCGCGCCAGTTTATTAGCGCGTAAATTTAAATCCTTGTAACTGATAGATTCGCCGTTATAGATCAACGCCGTATTATGCTCATTATCTTTAAAGCTTTTATCAAGCAAGTGTTTTAATGTAGAATTTGATGGATGATAATGCACTTAACAGGTTATTGACTAATGAAAAAATGAAAATAATAGTTTAAAAACGCAGGGGAAGCGCAAATTATATTGCAAAATACAAATTAACAATTAGGAAGTTAGTTATATTTCTGCGGCAATACGTTATTTTTATAAAATTGTGAAATAATTATTAAAACATGATAAAGTCCTAAAAATAATACTGAATTTATAGATACTATTAAATATTTTAGTTTAAACGAAAAAGAAGGCCTCTTATTCATGTAGCCGGATAGCACTTTAACAATATCAGCGTAGCTATGGGTTTCAATGCCAAAACATTTGCGCCATATAAATAGCCCTTCGCCATAACTATTCAGGTACTCTTCTATTTCATTTCCCCATTTGCTTAGTAAAATTTGCTTAAAATCGGTATTACCCAGTGTATTTGAAGATAATCGGGTATCCGGGTGCATATTTATTTGCACTAATGCATCGGGTATTGATTTTACTTTCAAATCCAGTTCAATTAACCGTCGACAAAGGTCATAGTCTTCCATCCTGCGCAATTGCTCATTAAACCACAAATCGTTATCTATAAATATTTTTTTGTTGATGATAATGGATGAACATGACATCATCATTAACCCGCGCTTATGCCGTACTTTATCATATTTATAATAGCGGTACATTTTAAACGGGTAAGGGTATATTTTGGCTTGGTTACCGCAATACAACAGTGCCAGGTTGGCATCGTTCAACAGGTGTTGCAAGCGTATTGCTATACTGTTATCTAATAGTTCGTCATCATCATCAAGCAAACAAACAAATTGGCCCTTAGCTATTTTAAGCCCGTCATTACGCGCGCCCGATGCAAACTCTTTTGTGCTGTGCATGTATTGCCAGTTTATATCGGGATATGTATTTTTAAAATCCTTTACAGTTTTTTCGGCTGCATTACTAAATGCCTTATCCGGATTGTTATCAACTACCACCACTTCCAGGTTTTTAATAACATTTTTTACAACCGAAGCTAAGGTCCGTTTTAAAAGGCGAGGGCGGTTGCGGGTAGGTATAAGTACGGTTACCAATATGTTATCAGTACCGTTCATATATTTATTTTGGGCTTCCCTGTTTTGTTCATACATTTAAGCACTCAATAATACTGAATTTTTCAGGCAGGGACAAAACGTTAACGGCATTAACACTCATCTTTCATGCTGACCATTAGGCAACTTAAAAAAACCTATACTGCCGAGCAGGTAACGTTGGTTTTGTTGGCAAGGCTATACTTTAATACCGCAACAATAAATGAGGTTACAACTTTTATAACCGAAACCACCATTAATTGGCCCCTTTTATATAAAATTATCCGTGCACAAGGCCTGCGGCCCTTTGTTTACTTTATTATTAAAAAGCACACTATTGTTACCTCCCCACAGTTTGAGGCGCGGTTGCAAAACAGCTATAATAAAACAAGGCGGCAAAACTTAACAATGGCCATTGCCGCCTCAAAATTGGCTGGGGTTTTTAAGGAGCGGGGAATGGTGATAATTCCATACAAAGGTCCGGCTTTTGCCCATAACTATTATGGTGATATAGCTCTCAGAGAGAGCGCCGATCTTGACTTTTTAGTTGCGCAGAATGATGTTGATGAAATTGAAAACTATTTTATTAACAATAATTATACAGCCAAAACCGCCGTACCTAAGCCCTATTTAAAATACTATATGCGGCACTTTAAAGATATTGTGTACCGCACTCCCGGTAAAACTGATGCTTTTAGTATAGAGGTGCATTGGCGATTAATGGAAAAATTTTCAGGCGATTACCCCGCTCACGACTTTTTTCTCCCTCATTTAAAAACTTATTCAATAGGTGGGGTAGCCGTAAATAAATTATCTCCTACTTATGATATGATAGCCGTAATATCCAACCATTTTGTGAAAGACATGAGCATAAAGTTCAAATACATGGTTGATATTGCCTGCCTGATAAACCAAGAAGGCGCATTAATAGACCAGCATATACTATTCGAAACCGCAAAGAGCTACGGCTTTAAAAAGCGGTTACAAATAGGGTTGGCTCTTACTGAAAATTTACTTGGAATAAAGATGGATGACGGGGGGGAAATATTGGATGCCGCTGCTTATTTACCTATCCCACTCGCATTTCCGCTTCAGTTGCCGCGGCTGTATATTAACGAGCCTGAATTTATACGTCGTTCTTTACAACTGCAGGATAACACCCTGAACAAAGTAAAGTTTATAGGTAAAATTATACGCTACGCTTTTTTACCCACTTTTGAAGATATTAACCGGCAAAGCAGCACCTCAAATAACATACTCGTATTAATTATAACAAGGCCATTCAGGCTGTTTTCCAGGGCAATAAAACCTAAAAAATTATGATCAACGGAATTATAGTTTCAAACACAATTGGCCTATGCCCTGGGTCCAATGTTTCAAGAAATAACTTCATATAATATAAAGAAACAATAGGCAACAGCGCCTGCACGCATTGCAGTTCCATATTAATAACCGTTATTTTTTTATCAACTTTCCACAGCAAAAAAGTGGCGCGTAAAAGGTCTGTACTAAACAATGCAATTTTTTGTTTCACAATATTATAGGAATGTCAAGGCGTACAGCGTAAAATTAATACGACAACCATTTTAAGGACCAATATAGCCAACGCAATTAGCATTTTATTTAGGCACAAAGTATATGTTTGATTTTTTTTAATTTCGACTCAAATAAAAGTAATAATGTTTAAATATTGGGGCTTCGGCCTGTATATTCTGTCTGAGATAAAATTCCCCGAATTTATGCCGGCCGAGTTTGAAAAGCCGGATCTGACCATTACTCTCGGCTCGGCTCCTGAACAATTAAACGGAGAGGATGTGGTAAACAAAGTACGGGTTTCTATGAGCCCTACTGAGTACCTGCAAAAGGTGCTTAATGTAGCAACCTATTATGTAGCAAATGGCAACGAAATACGTATTGACCCGAACCCGGAAGTTGACGAAAAAAGCATCCGTTTGTTTTTACTAAGCAACGCTATGGCCGCTGCGCTGCACCAGCGCAATTTGATACCGCTCCACGCTTCTGCTGTTTATCATGAGGATGGGGTTGTTTTATTTTGCGGCCCGTCGGGTGTTGGCAAATCAACCATTGTAACCGCCTTACAGACAAAAGGATATAAAGTTTTCTCGGACGATGTTTGCGTATTACAACCCGCTGTTGATAACCCCGATATAATTATGGCCGTGCCTTCATACCCCATGATGAAGTTGTGGGTAGACAGCTTTAATAAAACAGGGATAGCAATGGCAACTGAGGAGCAACGTATAAGACCGCACCTGGCTAAATATGCCCGTTTTTATCATGATGGATATGAGATAGCCCCCCGTCCAATTAAACGAGTATTTATGCTTGATTCTGCCAGCCTGGAGCAAAAAGTCGAATTTAAGGAAATGGCATCTATAGAATCATTTAACGCGCTACAGCGCAATACCTACCGACATGTGCAAATGAATGCCATGAAAAAGCGCGATTTTCACTTCGCCATCGTTAGTAAATTAACTGCCGCAGTACCTGTGTGCCGCATTAGCAGGCCTCAGCATTTAAATACCGTTAATGAAGTTGTTGAACTGATAGAATCAACCCTACAGCTTAATGGATAATTCCGGAGAAAATATAACCTCAAAAATTGTATGGCTTGCTTCTTATCCTAAAAGCGGCAATACCTGGTTCAGGGCGTTTTTAACTGCTTTATTGGGCGATGGCGACCTGAACATTAACCAGATGCGTACCGACGGGATATTTTCGTCAAGAAATATTTTTGATGATGCTACAGATATGGATTCATCCTATTTATATGATGATGAGATAAAACAGTTATTGCCCGATGTATTTACTCAGGTAGTATCGCAATACGCTAAAGAGCGGTTATTTGTAAAAATACACGATGCTTATACCTTAAATAGTGCGGGTGTACCTATTGTACCTGCCCAACCTACACTATGCGCCCTGTATTTTATACGCAACCCGCTTGATGTAGCCGGGTCATTTGCCAACCATAACGCAGGCACTATTGACGAGGCCATACAAACCATGAATAAACCTAAGGGCACTTTGGCCAAACAAAAACGGCCCATAGGTGAGCTAAATGTAAATAACCAGTTTGCACAATTAATGCTAAGCTGGAGTGGCCATGCCGAAAGCTGGACCAGCCCTGATGTGCCTTTCCCGGTAATGGTTTTACGCTATGAGGATATGCTGCACGACCAGCTGAACACCTTTAGCAAAGCCGTAGACTTTATGGGCCTGGATAAAACCCCCGGGCAAATTGAAAAGGCCCTTTTTGAAAGCCGTTTTGAAAGGCTAAAGGAGCAGGAAAAAGAAAAAGGCTTTATGGAGAAAAATCGCAAAACCGATTCTTTTTTCCGTAAAGGCAAATCAGGTGGATGGAAAGAGGAATTAACCCCTGAACAGATCAAATCCATAGTAGACAATCACCGCAAGGTGATGGAAAAATATAACTACCCCATACCGGATATGGCCGACAATTAAATATTTTTTTTAAGTGGGTAAATAAGAGACGCGCAGATACTTTTAATGCCAATTCACGGATATTTATTGTTTTTAAAAATCACGAAAAAAAAGCATTAACCTGAAACTGCGTAAGATCCATATTGCCTGTTATCACATTATCATTGGGGGTTTTTAACCAGGCATGGCCCTCATATTTGCCTTCATTTTTTTTAAACCCAATATATAAAGTGCTGGGTATATTGCGGCGGCGCAGTAATATTTTGCCGGTAAGGGCCAGGGTATAGCACTCGGTTTTCCAAAGCGCGTATTTATCACATAGCTTTAGGATATGGTAGGTTTTTTTTATTTGTGCTATTTGGTCGGGGGTCAATTCAACTTCGGGCCGTACATTGGTTTTGCCCAGCCAGCTCATCACTTTTTTAAAAGGCAAAAAACTTAATGTAAAACGCACATAGGCCGAGGTAACCAATGCTTCAAAAAACAGCATCCTGTTTGCCGCTGGCATATTAAAGGCTGTTTTAATTTTACGCAAAAAATTCATTGCTAATTGTTAGTAACGGTAATCATATCCAGTTTAAGCATACGCTGTACAAACTCGTCTAATTCAGTTTTTAGCTGCGCGGCATCTACATCATAAATCTCATCTATTTTAGCAAGTAACTCATCAATACGCATTGGCTCGGCAAGCAAGTTCCATATATCGCTTCCTACGCTGTTTACGCCAATATAATCACCGTTATCGGTGTTCATCATTACAATTTCTTCGCCCAAGGCGCTGGCTAAAAATTTATTTTCGTTTCGCTGTATTAAAGATGTTTCGGCTAATTTTACTGTTGTACTCATCACAAATTAATTGGGCTACAAATTAATCGGGTTACAAATATTAATATTTATTTCAATATTTTAGGCGTGATCATAAATTGTTTAACTTTCTAAGCAGGTACAGCAAATGTTAAAAAATGAGATAAGCCAAAACCTATTTGTACAAACAACTAAGGTAACCCGTGCCCAACGGGAAGGGCTTAATAATAACCGTGCTTTTACATTATGGTTTACCGGGTTATCATCATCGGGAAAATCAACCATAGCGGCCGAACTGGAAGCGCAACTTTTTGCCAAAGGTTACCGCACCTATATTTTAGATGGGGATAATACCCGGCTTGGTGTTAACAGCGACCTGTCATTCTCTAAAAATGACCGTACCGAAAACATCCGCAGGGTGGCGCAAATAAGTAAACTTTTTAACGATGCCGGCATTATTGTGATAGCCTCATTTATATCGCCTTTTAAAAATGACCGCAACGGTGCCCGCAATATTATTGGCGAAGATAGTTTTATAGAGGTTTTCATTGACTCGAGCCTGGAGGTATGTAAAAAGCGTGATCCAAAAGGATTATACAAACAGGCCCTCGCCGGAAAAATTAAAGATTTTACAGGGATAGATAGTCCTTATGAAGCACCTGCTTCGCCGGATATTCATTTACATACGGATGCGACATTGCCCGATGAATGTGTTAAAACCATAATTGACTGGCTTAACGCTACCAACCGGTATCAATTATAGTTGGGGGTAATAATCAAATAACTATTTTTGCGCCTTTATTATGGGAAAAGATAAAATAAGACGCTTTGCCGAGATAGAAACATTTAGCAATGTTTTACAATTAGATGCCGGCAAGGTTTATAAAGGGCAATGGAGTAACGGTTTTTTTAAAAACAACAACCCCGTTGTTTTAGAACTGGCCTGCGGTAAAGGCGAGTACACGGTTAGCCTGGCGCAAATGTTTCCGGGTAAAAATTTTATAGGTATTGACTATAAGGGCAACCGTATTTGGCGCGGCGCTAAAACCGCTTTAGAAGAGGGTGTAAACAACGTTGCCTTTTTGCGTATGCAGATAGAGAGCCTGATTGACTATTTTGCTCCCGGCGAAGTGGATGAGATTTGGATAACCTTCCCCGACCCGCAACCACAATTAAGCCGTGAAAAGAAGCGCCTTACCTCGCTCCGGTTTTTAAACATGTATCAGCCCACATTAAAACTGGACGGTGCCGTAAATTTAAAAACGGATAATGATGGCCTGTACGTTTATACCGCTGAAAAAATAGCCGAGTTAAAGCTTAAATTACATATTAATACCGCCGACCTGTACCATTCTGAATTTGCAGACGAGGTACTATCCATCAAAACCTACTACGAAAAAAAATATTTGAAGGATAATAAAAACATTAACTACCTTAAATTTTCATTTCAATAACACAATGCCCGATTATACTTTTTATGATAATGTGTATGATGTAGTGCGGCAAATACCGCCCGGCAGGGTAACTAACTACGGCGCTATCGCCAGTTATTTGGGAACCAAAGGCTCGTCGCGTATGGTAGGTTATGCTATGCAGGCATCAACGGCGGCGCAACCGCCGGTACCGGCTCATAGGGTAGTAAACAGGCAGGGATTATTAACCGCCAAATTCCATTTTGGTGGTAATTTAATGCAGGAGCTTTTAGAGGCCGAAGGCATAACGGTTAAAGACGATCATGTACAGGATTTTAAATCTGTTTTTTGGGATCCGGCTATTGAGCTGGCACTATAGTTATATATACTGCAGCAACTCCATCCGGTTACTAAACGGATCAACAAAACTAAACCGCTGGCGACCGGAGATATTCGGTTCTTCATGAATGCTGATGCCATTTGCCATAAGGTGTTTGCGGCATTCGGCTAAATTGGTTACTTCAAACGCAGTATGGCGGTTGCTGGGTGCAACAGGTGGCTCAATGCCAATATGTAATTCAATATCGGCAATTAAAA
>NZ_JBDTJZ010000022.1:0-3233 GCF_039935595.1 Mucilaginibacter sp.
TTTTTCATATCATTACCTGAACCAACCTGCTATCTGCACTATTAAAACTTCTTCAACAAACACTAAAAACATGGCCGTTACTACCGCGCCGTTTGCAGCTTTGCCAACGCCCTCGGTACCCTTATCAGCATTATAACCCTGATAGCAGCCTACTATGCCAATGGTAAACCCAAATACTATTGATTTTATTAGCGAGGATACAAAGTCGACAAAAGTAAGCGGTTCAAAAACCTGTTGCATAAAGGTGGTATAACTGGTACCCTCGTTAGTAGCTACATTTAAATATCCACCCAATATGGCTATAAAACCGGTGTAGGTTGCTAAGATTGGAATTGCAATGGTTGTAGCCAATACACGGGTAACTACCAAAAATTTAAAAGGTTTGGTGCCCGATACTTCCATAGCGTCTATTTGCTCGGTTACCCGCATGGAGCCTAACTCGGCACCGATGCTTGAGCCTACCTTACCTGCTGCAATTAGCGCGGTTACCAACGGGGCTAATGCCCGCATAATAGCTATGGAAACCAGCGAGGGCAGCCATGACGTTGCCCCGAACTCTGATAACGATGGGCGCGATTGCTTGGTAAAAATAACCCCAACAATAAACCCGGTTAATGATATTAAGGTGAACGAACGCACACCAACCTGATAGCATTGAATCATTAGTTCTTTAAACTCAAAAGGAGGTACAAATGCTTCTTTAAAAAAACGGATTATAAAGAGGTGTATTTTATAAAGTGTGGCAAAAAAGTCCGAAAGGCGTTTTTTTAACCCTGGTCGGCTGGCAGTTTGTGGTGTTGATGTACTGTTGGTGGTGTCCATTTTTTACAGCGACAAATGTATTATTTATACTATATAATGCAGTTGAATATATGCAAAAACTTGTAAACGTTGTTTTAAAATGACTTTAAATTAACCCTGTACGCAAACCACCGGGCTTTTGTAGTTATACATTTTTGTACCCAAAAGCCGCTTAAAGTTTATATTTAATAACGGGTAAGAAAATTTTGAGTGTATTTTAAATCCTGATGAGGGGGATTTGGGGGAGGGACGAAAACTAGCGTCATTGCAAGGAACGAAGCAATCTCTACATGATAGGCGGCAACCTGTCGTGTAGAGATTGCCACGTCGTTTTACTCCTCGCAATGACGCGTTGGCAATTATTATTTAGCAATCGCCACCAACTTCACAACTTTCTCCATTTACCACATCAAGTGCAGGTTGTTGGGTTGTTTTCCAGTCGTCATAAGCTTTTTCAAGCGTTTGTAAAAATACCGGAACGGCTTGCGCGCCTGATACACCGTACTTTCTGTCCATTACAAAAAACGGAACGGCGTTAATACCTAACTGTGAGGCTTCGGCAACATCTTTATTTACATCAATGGCGAATTTATTGCCTGATATAGTATGGTGTACCTCTTGCGCGTCTAAACCAATGGAGCTGCCTAACTGCGCCAAAACTTCGTGATCGGCTATATTTTTGGTATCGGTAAAATAAGCTTTAAACAGGGCTTCTTCGGCTTCATCACCCAAACCTTTTTGTTTGGCAAGGTGTGCAAAGCGGTGCGCATCAAAACTATTGGCAACAACTGCTTTATCCAGGTTATAAGTTAAGCCAACTTCGGCAGCCATTTGGCTAACACTATTTTGTAGGTGTTGGGCATGGTCAAGCGAAAAGCCTTTTTTATCGGCCAGGTATTGGGCATTGCTTATGGTAGTATCGGTAACCAGGTCGGGGTTAAGCTGAAAGCTTTTCCATTCTACCTGTACTTCGTCTTTATGTTCAAATTGTTCAAGCGCATGTTCAAACCTGCGTTTGCCTATATAGCAAAACGGGCACATCACATCGCTCCATATTTCTATTTTCATAGCGCAAAGGTAGCGCAAGGGTTTGTCATCAAAGTAAGGGCAAAGTAAAAATTGGAGTGCTTGCCGTGATTTGGACTCACCCGACATCGTCCCGATAGCTATCGGGACTCGTCACCCTCTCTATTCTAGAGAGGGGTTGGCTTTTCGTAAGATAAAAACCCTCTTTGCTGCTTGCAGCAGAGAGGGTGGTCGAGCGAAGCCAAAGACCGGGTGAGTCAACGAAGCGCGTTTAATTTACTTTGCCGTTGTATCCCTTTCCACCAACTCCATCCCGCATTTTGGGCAGATACCCGGTTTATCTGCCCCAATATCCGGGTGCATGGTGCAATAGTATTTGTATTTTTTTGCGGGAGATTTTGAGACATTACTATGGCATGAACCCAAACTCAGCGTGCACGCCATAAAAGCTATTATAATGTTTCTCATTTTTACTTATTCTTAATAAACGACACAAATCCTAACAAGGCAACTACCAATACACCTAAAGCACATAGCATACTTACTATATCCCTGATATCTTTACCCGCCCAGGTCATCCAGAAAAACTTATGCAGGAAGATGAATGATAAACCCTCGGCACGATCAAGGGGAGCAACCTTTGTAGCCAGTTTGGCTGTGGTGGTTTCAATATACCGGGTTTCGCCGTTGGCGTAGCTTACTTTTTGCACAGGCAGCCGTTTATTAATAAAGCCATAATCGTTATCAAACTCGGTTATCCAGTTTATAGAAACCGGCAGACCGCCCTCGCCATAATAACCGCTTAAATAAGCCGCATATTGCTGGTCGCCGTTGGGTAGCTCGCGCCCGTTAGCAGCGTCGAAGTATAATACCTGCTTTTTGTTATTGGTGATTTGATAGTAAACATGCCCGCTAAAATCAGCTAATGATATTTTATGGATAAGGCTATCGGCAACAGGTAATTGCAGGTTAGATACGCCCAATTGATCGCGTTTTATGAGTTGCTCATAAGGCTTCTTCTCCGGGTTGGTATTATACAGTTTTACATATAGATGGAAAGCCGCGCTCGTAACAAATAGCAACATGATAAACGAGACGATCAACCCAATTTGCCGGTGATACCGATGGATAAAACGTTTATCATCCGCACCGTTCTCTTTGCGCTTTTGCCGCACGGTTTTAAAACTTTTCCAGTACAGGCCGTAAACCGTTAACCCCGTCGTCAAAGCCAGCAACATTATACTTACCAATATAAATAGCACTACCAGTCTAAAATAATCGCCGCCTATAGCGGCCAAAAAATCCCAGGTGTGGAATTGCTCAAACACCCACAGTAAAGTTTTACGGGTATGGTTGTTAAATGTACCCATGCGGCTTTGGGTGGTTTCAATATAAACATCCATGCC
>NZ_JBDTJZ010000023.1:0-9773 GCF_039935595.1 Mucilaginibacter sp.
ACCGTAGTTCCGTTGGTAACACGGTAAAATACATCTATTTGGCCTAATGAATCCGGCGAAAACATAAATGTGCCCCCGGCTCCCGTAGTCCCCGATTTATCTAATGTAATGTACAAACCTTTTACATTATTTTTAAATATAAGGTTTGATGATAATTGCGCACTACTTGCATTAAATAAAATAGAGTTTATAAAATTTAAATTAATGGGTATCCTGATCTGTGGTTTTACCTTTACCATACTATCTCTTGCCCCGGAAACATTGGCGCTGATATTAATACTGTCATTCATCCTGGCTAAAAATGACTTGGATCCTAATAAATTTGAACTGTTATAATTCCAGCGCTTGGTATTATAATAACTTACATTTAAAGCACGCTCATTTAGCTGGTACACATTAACCTTATAGCGTGATGCTATCGAGTCGCCATAAAAACCATGCGTATACTTAAGTGTCAGCAAAGCCGAGTCAATAGTTACGGTGCCGGTTGGCAGGGTATAGGCTACGCTGTTGGGTAAATTAAGGTCGGTAGCTATATTTGATTCTGTTGTACCAAAAACAGGGTCCTTAAAATAGCCCAGTGCCATTTTGGTTGCTGACGAAGTTACCACACTATCTTCGGGTATGGTATTAACAATAATGGTAGATGTATCTATCAGGCTGCCATTTAGCTGGTTACCTGTATTTATACCCAAGCCAATACTGTCCTGATTTTTACAACTGCCTAAAATAAAAAGACTTATCAACAACGTTAATAAGTCTAATCTAAAAAATTTCATATGTGAATGATCTCTCAAAGTTTATACAACGTGTGCCAATTCTTCATTGACAATTTCGTCGTAAAAATTGTAATAATTTTCGAAATCAGCGGTAGAATTAAATTCTAAAACCGATTTATTGCTGTTTTTAACATTATTTAACACATCTTCATCAATATTCTCGCTGGCTATAACAATAGCGTCGCTGTATTGAATGGCACCTTCATACAAAGCCGAGTTTGTGCCTGGTTTGTAAACCTCAGTGTGCTTGTCGGTCATATCGCCCATTACTGCCTTGCGGGCAAAGTCGGCGTTCATTGTACCTTTTGAGTCGTCTTCGTAAATAGAATAAACAACCTTCGAGTTTTTAAAGGTCGGGTCATCTTTGTACGTGGTTTTTAAATAAGCCGGTACTAAAGCGCTCATCCAGCCATGGCAGTGAATTATATCCGGTGCCCAGCCTAATTTTTTAACCGTTTCCAACGCTCCTTTGCAAAAGAAGATCATACGCTCGTCATTGTCGGCATAAAATTTCCCGTCTTTGTCTTCAAAAACGTACTTGCGTTGAAAATACTCTTCGTTATCCAAAAAATAAACCTGCATACGCGCCGCGGGAATAGATGCAACTTTGATGATCAGCGGATTATCATTATCATTAATAATGATATTCATTCCCGACAAACGTATTACTTCATGAAGGCGGTTCCTGCGCTCGTTAATATTTCCAAAACGCGGCATAAGGATACGAATTTCGTAACCTTTTTCCTGCATAGCCTGCGGAAGCTGGCGTGTGATTTCAGAAATTTTAGTTAGATCAAGGAAAGGTGACATTTCATGAGTTATAAACAAAAGCTTAGATTTACTCATCTCCAAATCAATATTAAAAGTTATGTATGTATAAGAACCCCAAAAAATTGGGTTTGCAAATATAAGCATTATTATATGAACTGGCAACGATTTATGCAAGTAGTTTTGGTTATTTTTAATCTATTGTGCAACTTCGCCCTCTTTTTGTAAACATCCTCAATTGGAAAAATTTACTACTAAAACCCAAATACAGCAATATTTATCATTAGCACGGGCAAATGGTAAAACTATAGGGCTGGTACCTACCATGGGGGCGTTACACGCCGGCCACCTGTCGTTAATACAGCAGGCACAGCAGCAATGCGATGTTGTGGTGTGCAGTATTTTTGTAAACCCTACTCAGTTTACTGACCCCGCCGACCTGGAAAAATACCCTCGCCCCATACAGGAGGATATTAGAAAACTGGAGGCCATAGGCTGCGATGTGCTGTTTGAGCCCGCTGTAAATGAAATTTATGACAACAATGAGCATTGGCATTTAAACATTGGTACACTGGAGGATTTGCTGGAAGGAAAATACAGGCCCGGCCATTACCAGGGGGTTACCCAGGTGGTTTATAAATTTTTTACATTAATAAACCCCGATGTTGCATTTTTTGGGCAAAAAGATTACCAGCAATTTTTAGTAATAAGCAGGATGGTTGCCTTAATGGATATGCCGGTTAAGCTAATAATGTGCCCTATACAGCGCGAAGCCGACGGGTTGGCCATGAGCTCGAGAAATATACACTTAACCCCCGCCGACAGGCAAAACGCGCTTGTTTTATCAAAAACCCTTAACCGCATTAAAAGTGATTTTGATATTAATAATATTGCCATATTGAAACAACAGGCGGAAGCAGCTATTAATAACCAGCCCGGTACGCAACTGGATTATTTTGAGATAGCCGATGGTGATACCCTGCTGCCTGCCGATAAACAATCAAAAAAAATAGTGGCATTGGTAGCGGCTAAGGTGGGCCAAACCCGTTTAATAGATAATGTTATGATATCGGGGTAAGTATATACTCATCCAATTGTCAACTAATCACCAATTAACTAATCACTAATTAACTAAAAGCGTAACTTTGCACCATGATTATTGAGGTATTAAAATCCAAAATTCATAGAGCCAGGGTAACCCAGGCCGAGCTGAACTATGTAGGCAGCATTACTATTGATGAGGATTTAATGGATGCGGCAAATATAATTGCCAACGAGAAGGTGCAGGTTGTAAACAACAATAACGGCGAGCGCTTTGAAACCTATGTTATAAAAGGCGCACGCGGCACCGGCACCGTATGCCTTAACGGCGCGGCCGCCAGGCTGGTGCAGGTGGGCGATATTATTATAGTAATGTCATACGCGTACATGGAGATGGACGAAGCCCGTAATTACGAACCCCTTTCGGTTTTCCCGGATGTAAATAATAAATTAATTAAGTAATTTGGTTTAATATTTTAAACTGAATGAAACATTTAATTTCATTTCTTTTCTTATTAGCTGCGATTACCACCTTTGCGCAAAAGCAAAATATTTATTTTGTTAAAAATGACGGATCGCTGGTTCAAACGAAAGATTCAGCTGATTTTGTGCGTGTTGTAGCCGAGCCAGATTCGGGAACAACACTATACAACATTACGGAGTATTATATAAGTGGGAAGCGTAAGTTAGTAGGGTTATCATCATCCACGTACCCTGTTAGATTCGAAGGAACTGTAATATCGTTTTTTGAAAATGGAAAGCGACGCGCAATAAACAAATACAAATATGGCGAACTAGTAGGTGATCAATATGATTATTTTCCAAATGGTAAATTGTATACTGTAAAAAAATATACAGAAGAATTAACAGCAACAATAACCGGCTCTTTAGAGCATTTTCCTGATTTAGAAAAGCAATATTTATTTTTTACCTCTCTTGATTCCTTAGGGACCGCGATTCTAACAGATGGCATCGGTTATTATAAGGGCTATGATTCAAATTTTAAAGAAATTATTGAAGAAGGTCCGGTAAAGGATGGAAAAAAGGATGGTGAATGGAAAGGGAGGGAAGATACAATTAGCTTTATTGAAACATACAAAGCAGGACTTTTTATTCAAGGAATAGGGACATCGACAACCGGGATTAAAGTTGCTTATAAAAATGGTCGTGTTACGCCAGCTGAGTTTTTGGGTGGGATTGAAAAATTCACAAAATACTTATCTGAACACATAAATTATCCCATCAATGATAAAGATGGAAATAAACAAGGAAAAGTCATCGTGTCTTTTGACATTGATATAAATGGAAAAGTTGAAAACATACGAGTACTGAGATCTCCTACTCCATCAATGGCTGAAGAAACAGTAAGAGTTCTGCGACATAGCCCCAATTGGTCTCCAGCTAAAAAATTTGGTCGCAATGTGCCATTTAAGGCATTTACTATACCTATTAACTTTGGCCTGCAAAACGCAGATACTAATTTGGGTCATTCTGTAATACCTGTTATTAATTAATTTGATTATTGTCGACAATGAAACCTATAATCACATTTTTTTACTGTTTACCACAGCTACTTGCTTTGCGCAAAAGCAAAATGTGCACTTCCTGAAAAACAATGGCCACAACCTGTGAGGACTAAATACACAATACCAGTAAGTTTTCGCTGGGTTACTCGCGTTAACTACCTCCCCGCCGGGTAAGCATTAATATTCATCACTAAATGCACGTTTACATCAGCATCGGGTTTTTGCCTTAGCTGGTAAGCCATACGTATGCGTATATCCGGTTGGCGCACCAGCTGATCTAAAAAGCGGGTATTATCAACCTTAAGCATTAAATAATTGCCGGCTGTTGCCGCAATATTTGTATTTGATGCTACCAACACTTCGTCTTTCCCGTCGTTTTTTGATACATATATTTTTACCATCCTCAAATTGCCTATATTATAATCTGCCGGGTCAGATGCTTCCAGTTTGGCAGATATTACGCTAACCTCGCTGATGTGCTGCCCGTTGTTGCCGGTTATTGAAAAATTTTGGTCAAAACTGGTAGCTATGTTAGTGGCCGATTGTGCAACCCCAACTCCCGAAGATGCCGGTATGGTTAATGTGGTAGTATAAGGCAGGGTTGATTTAACAATGGATTGCATCATGCCGCAACCTGATAATATCCATAATAATACAATGGAAATAAAGAGTGGTCTGCTTGCCATACCTCAAATAGTTGCTGTTATAGTAGTTTGTAATCACATAAAGCTACGTAAAAATATATGGAATATTAAAGTTTGTATTAAAGTGAAAATTTAAGCCTCAAATAGTACTATTTTTCTATCTTTGCATCCCGACGCTGAGGTCGGGATTTTCCGCTTTCAGCGCATAGATTATAGTTCATAGCTGATGGTTGATAGTTCATGGTATTGGTAAGAAACAATTAAAAACCATGAACAATGAACCATGAACCATATCCAAAAAAACTATGCCCAAAGACACCTCCATTAAATCCATTCTAATCATCGGCTCAGGCCCTATTATTATTGGCCAGGCCTGCGAGTTTGATTATGCCGGTTCGCAAGCCGCGCTTTCATTAAAAGACGAAGGCATTTCAGTAACCATTATTAACAGTAACCCGGCAACAATCATGACGGATAAGGTTATTGCTGATCATGTTTACTTATTGCCATTAACCTGCGAAAGCATCGAAAAAATACTAACCGAGCAAAAAATTGACGCTGTATTACCCACTATGGGCGGCCAAACCGCGCTAAACCTTTGTATTGAGGCTGATGAGCAGGGTATATGGAAAAAATACGGCGTAAAAATTGTTGGTGTTGATATTGCAGCTATAGAGAAAACCGAGAACCGCGAGGCCTTTCGCCAGTTGATGGTTGATATTGGCGTAGGTGTTGCCACTTCAAAAATTGCCAATTCGTTTTTAGAAGGTAAGGAAGCGGCGCAGGAGATAGGTTTCCCGCTGGTAATACGCCCAAGTTATACCCTGGGTGGTAAGGGTGCGGGTTTTGTACATAAAAAAGAAGATTTTGATTTAGCCCTTAGCCGCGGTTTACAGGCATCGCCAACACACGAAGTATTGGTGGAGCAGGCTGTACTGGGTTGGAAAGAATATGAGTTAGAGCTATTAAGGGATAGTAATGACAACGTTATTATTATTTGTTCGATAGAGAATTTTGACCCGATGGGCATCCATACCGGCGACTCGATAACCGTGGCCCCGGCCATGACGCTTAGCGACCGCTGCTATCAGGAAATGCGTAACCAGGCCATTAAAATGATGCGCGCCATAGGTAATTTCGCGGGGGGGTGTAACGTACAATTCTCGGTAAATCCGGCTGATGATAGCATCATCGCTATTGAGATAAATCCGCGCGTTTCGCGCTCATCGGCACTGGCATCAAAAGCTACCGGTTACCCAATTGCTAAAATTGCCGCTAAATTAGCCATAGGTTATAATTTAGATGAGATAGAGAACCAGATCACCAAAACCACCTCAGCTTATTTTGAGCCAACGCTGGATTATGTGATCGTAAAAATACCACGCTGGAACTTTGATAAGTTTAAAGGCGCCAACCGCGAGCTGGGTCTGCAAATGAAATCAGTAGGCGAAGTTATGGGCATAGGGCGCAGCTTTATTGAGGCGTTGCAAAAAGCCTGTCAAAGTTTAGAGATTGGCCGCGCGGGTTTAGGTGCCGATGGCAAACAAAACCGCAACCTGGAAGAAATTATGTACAGCCTGGAGCATCCAAGCTGGGATAGGTTGTTCCATATTTACGATGCTTTGAGTTTGGGTGTGCCGATAGAATCAGTAAGAAAAGCCACCAAGATAGATCGTTGGTTCCTGAACCAGATACAGGATATTGTTAACCTGGAGATTGAACTGCGCCGGTATAACCTTACCAATATTCCTGAAGATTTCTTTTACACCTTAAAACAAAAAGGATTTTCGGATGCGCAGATAGCTTATATATTAACCAACGTAACCGAGGAGGATGTATACCAACGCCGCAAAGCATTGGGCATTAACCGTGTTTACAAAATGGTTGATACCTGCGCCGCCGAGTTCCCGGCTAAAACGCCTTATTACTACTCAACTTACGATGGTGAGAACGAATCTATATCGTCTGACAAAAAGAAAATAATTGTATTAGGCTCGGGCCCTAACCGTATTGGTCAGGGTATTGAGTTTGATTATAGCTGTGTACATGGCTTATTAGCGGCTAAAGAAGCCGGCTTTGAAGCAATAATGGTTAACTGTAACCCCGAAACGGTATCAACCGATTTCAACATGGCTGATAAGCTGTACTTTGAACCGGTGTTTTGGGAACATGTGCGCGAGATAATAGAACTGGAAAAACCTTACGGTGTAATTGTACAGCTAGGTGGCCAAACAGCCCTTAAAATGGCCGAGAAGATGCACGAGCACGGCATAAGGATCATCGGTACATCATTTAATGATATGGATGTTGCCGAAGATAGGGGCCGTTTTTCTGACCTGCTAAAGGAACTTGGTATACCATACCCTAAATATGGTGTTGCCGAAAGCGCCGAAGAGGCACTGGAGGTTGCCCACCATGTTGGTTACCCGGTGTTGGTGCGCCCAAGTTATGTATTAGGCGGCCAGGGTATGAGCATTGTTATTAATGATGAGGACCTGGAAAAAGCGGTTGTAGGGTTACTAAAAAACCTTCCGGGCAACAGGGTGCTGATCGATCATTTTCTTGACCGTGCATCCGAAGCCGAATCAGACTCGATAAGCGATGGCGATGATGTGCATATTATTGGCCTGATGGAGCATATTGAGCCTGCCGGTATACACTCAGGCGATTCATTTGCGGTGTTACCACCATTTGACTTGTCAGATAATGTGATCAGCAAAATGGAAGAATATTCGGTTAAAATAGCCAAAGCATTAAATGTGCGCGGTTTATTAAACATACAGTTCGCCATTAAAAACGAAGACGTTTATGTAATTGAAGCCAACCCGCGTGCATCACGTACGGTGCCTTTTATAGCTAAAGCTTATGACGTGCCTTATATAAACATTGCGGCCAAAATTATGCTGGGTGTTAATAAATTAAAGGACTTTAATATTGTACGCAAGCTAAAAGGCTATGCTATAAAAGAGCCTGTTTTTTCATTTGACAAGTTCCCTGAAGTTGAAAAACAATTGGGGCCAGAAATGAAATCAACAGGCGAGGCTATCCGCTTTATCCCTAATCTGGAAGATCCATATTTCAGGCACCTGTATAAAGAAAAATCAATGTACTTGAGTAAGTAAGCTGAAAGGTTTAAGCATAAAGGCGAAAGGTTTTACTTTTCGCCTTTTTTATTAATATACAAAGGCGTATGCTTTTGGGCAAAGGCATTGATAGTTATTAATATGACTGCAAAAAACGGGATGGTCCTCATGTATGGCGTTTATATTTGATACAACAATAATATGGGCATTGGGTTTTAGCCCACCATTATGTTAATAATTGTTAAAACTGCCTGCCTTACCCATTATTTTAGCTGTAAATTTGTTTCGAACTCATATATTTAAAAAATTTATTGGCATATACCAATTGCCCTAATATTAGTTTAATTCAACACGGCAAATAACATTATCTTTGCAGCCGCATTGCTGTAAATACACGGATGCAAAAACATGATACAAGCATGAAAAGACATTTATCAGGCATATTTTTTTTAACAACATTGTTAACCCTTATTATTGCTATTAGCGGGTGTAAAAAAAGCAACAGTAATGCTACAATTACCGATCCGCCGTTGGTAGTAACCTTAAATATGGCAACTGATGTTAACCAAACTACTGCAAAAAGTGGTGGTGCCGTAACTTATACAAGTACTACAGTTACCGCTTTTGGCGTTTGCTATAGCTCAACCAACCAAACACCAACAACCGGCGACTCAAAAACAGTTGACGCGGCTACTACCAAAGTTTGGTCGAGCAGCCTTACCGGCCTTACCGCTAATACCACTTACTATGTTAGGGCCTATGCTATTAATGGCAATAGTACAGGTTATGGAAATGTTATTACATTTAAAACCCGCAGCAACGCGGTGCAAACAGCTACAGTAGCTACCATTGCGGGCAGCACTACCAATGGGTTTGCAAATGGCGCAGGTTTAAGCGCCATGTTTGATGGCCCTACAAGTATAGCATTTAACCCGGTTGCGGGCAATATATACATTGGCGATACCTTTAATAATTCAATACGTACCATGACCACTGCCGGTGTAGTGGGCAGTTTAACCAACGGTACCCTGGGTTATGCAGATGGGCCGCTTTCGTCGGCAACATTTTACGGACCTAAGGGAATGGCTTTTGATGCTGTAGGCAATGCTTATGTAGCCGATATGGGCAATAATGTTATCCGCAAAATAACACCGGCTGGAGTAGTAAGCACATTTGCAGGTACGGGTATAGCCGGAAACCTTGACGGTGCAGCTAACGTAGCTAAGTTTAACGGACCGCAGGGAGTAGCCGTTGACGGTGCCGGAAATGTATATGTGGTTGACAGAGGCAATAATATGATACGTAAAATTACATCTGCAGGCGTGGTTAGTTCACTTGTGGGGTATTCCGGTGCGGGATGGGTAGGTTATCTGGATGCAATAGGTGGTAATGCTAAATTTAACTACCCCGTTGCCATAACTGTAAATACGGCAGGAACGAAGTTATACGTAGCCGATTATAACAATTATGCTATACGTGTAATTTCTTTAGCTGACGGCACAGTAACTACATTGGCCGGTAGCCCGGTACAAGCTGACCTGATAGGCCAGCCTACCGGTTTAGCTTTTGATAGCAACGGCAATTTATTTGTTTCCGATCAGAAAGGACGCGTTATTGAAATTACGCCCAACAATGGTTTATATACCATTGCGGGCAGCTTAAATAACGCAGGTAATGTTGACGGCGCAGGTACCACGGCACGCTTTAACAATCCGCAGGGTGTTACCGTTGATGCCGCAGGCAACATATATGTAACAGATTTTGGTAATAATACTATACGTAAAATTACGCTTCAGTAAAAAAAAAGAATTAAAGAGAAAAGCCTGGTGGTATAACCACACAGGCTTTTACTCTTTTTATAGCTATCCGAATAATAGTTCAAACACCTCCTCAATACGCGAAACTACTTTTATTTCAATTTTGTAGCGCGAT
>NZ_JBDTJZ010000024.1:0-5336 GCF_039935595.1 Mucilaginibacter sp.
CGCTTGTTCAAAGCACCTCACCCAATAAATTGTACACCATTAAACAGGGCGATACACTATATAATATATCCAAACGTTTTGGTTTGACTATTGATGAACTTAAAGCGTTGAACAACATGGCCGATAATACTATTAAGTTGGGGCAGCAAATCATTATAGCCAAATAAGTTAAATTGTGTTAAACAGGATGACAGGGCGCAGGCAATGGTTTAATTTTAGCGTGATGAGAAAAACGGGGTTGTTATTTCTTCTTTCCGTATTAGCGCTGCGCGGATTTTGCCAGGAAAAATCAGTGGCGGGTATTGTGTTTGATGATGGCAGTAAAGATCGCATTGCCAAAGTAAACGTAGTTAACCTAACCAACGGAAAATCGGTATATAATAACTTAAACGGCGTTTACACCATTGATGCCGAACCCGGCGATGCACTGGTGTTTAGGAAGCCTGATTATTACACCGATACCATTGTGGTACAAAATTATGTACCCCTGGCCATATATATGCGCCGTGTAAGCATACAATTGCCCCAGGTAGACATACGCGACTCGGCACTTACGCCGCAGAAGCGGCTGGTTAAAGCCAAAAGCGAAAACAGCAGGGCCTATGGGTCATTGGCTAATCGCGATCTGATAACATCGCCATCAGGAGGGATGCCGGGGCTGGGTATTGATGCCTTGTATAATATTTTTAGCCGGGAAGGTAAAGATGCCACCAAGTTGCGCGCAATGATTGCCAGCGATTACAGGCAGGATGTAATTGATTTCAGGTTTAACCGCCAACTGGCCGAAAAGGTTACCGGCTTAAAAGATAAGCAGCTTACCGACTTTATGCAGAAGTACCGCCCGGGCTATTACTTTGTGATAAAGGCTAACGAATTTGAGTTCATATCTTCTATAAGGGCTAATTTAAGGCGTTATTTACGCAACCCAAAAGCGTATTCATTACAACCGCTTTCTTCTTCAAATTAAGGCTTCTATCAATCGGGCAAAATCATAACTTTGTGGTCTTAAAAATTTGAAGCGTAAAAGATATGTTTGAAAATCTTTCGGATAAGCTCGACAGGGCATTCAAGGTTCTAAAAGGACAAGGCAGCATTACAGAGATAAACGTGGCCGAGACCATGAAGGAAATACGTAAAGCCCTTTTGGATGCCGACGTTAACTATAAAACCGCCAAAGCCTTTACTGATGATGTAAAGCAAAAAGCCATAGGTGCAAATGTGTTAACCAGCATTTCGCCGGGGCAGTTGCTTACCAAGATCATGAACGATGAGCTTACCCAGCTAATGGGTGGCAGCACCGTTGATGTTGATCTGTCAACCTCGCCTACCATCATTTTAATTGCGGGTTTGAACGGTGCGGGTAAAACCACTTTTACCGGCAAGCTGGCCAACTTCCTTAAAACGCAGAAAAACAAAAAGCCATTATTGGTGGCCGATGATATTTACCGCCCCGCAGCTATTGACCAGTTGCAGGTTTTGGGCGACCAGATAGGCGTACCTGTTTACACCAACCGCGAATCAAAAGACGCGGTGGCTATAGCGTTGGAGGGTATTGCCCACGCCAAGCAAAACGGTAATAATGTAGTAATTATTGATACTGCTGGTCGCTTATCTATTGATGAGGCCATGATGGTGGAGATAGAAAAGGTAAAAGCCGCCACCAAACCACACGAAATTTTATTTGTAGTGGATGCCATGACCGGCCAGGATGCCGTAAATACCGCCAAAGTATTTAATGACCGTTTGAATTTTACCGGCGTAGTATTAACCAAACTGGATGGCGATACCCGTGGCGGTGCCGCGCTTTCTATTAAATCGGTAGTAAATAAGCCTATTAAGTTTATTGGTACCGGCGAGAAGATGGAAGCGCTGGATGTTTTCCACCCGGACAGGATGGCCTCGCGTATTTTGGGTATGGGCGATGTGGTATCGTTAGTGGAGCGCGCGCAACAGCAGTTTGACGAAAAAGAAGCCGCCGAGCTGCAAAAGAAGATCCGCAAAAACAAGTTCGACTTTAATGATTTTTACGGCCAGATACAGCAGATCAAAAAAATGGGTAACATGAAGGATCTGATGGGTATGATACCGGGCGTAGGTAAAATGATGAAGGATGTTGAAGTGAGCGATGATGCCTTTAAAGCCATAGAGGCCATTATCCAATCCATGACGCCACATGAAAAGGAGAACCCCGACAGCATTAACCAAAGCCGCCGCACCCGTATTGCTAAGGGGTCAGGTACCGATTTGCAGGAAGTTAACCGCTTAATTAAGCAGTTTGAAGATATGCGTAAGGTAATGAAGCAAATGAGCAACCCTGCTGCCATGGCCAATATGATGAGGCGCATGCCGAAGATGTAATATAATTTCCAATTGTCATTTCGAGCGATAGCGAGAAATCTATACACATGCTATAGTCAGCTTCATAGATTTCTCGCTATCGCTCGAAATGACAAAAAATTTTATTTATGCGAAACACCCTTTTATACTCCTTTGTATTTTTACTGGTTGCTTCCGCAAAAGCCCAATCACCTAACACGGCAATTGACGTGCAGCACTACACTTTTGCTATCCAACTTAACGATGCTAATAATAGCATCAGCGGCCAAACCACCATTGCTGTTAAGTTTTTAAAAGACATTAATTCCTTTCCAATCGACCTCATAAAGAAGAATAGCACGGGCAAAGGTATGCTGGTTTCTTCGGTTATAGAAAACGGCAAAAACATTTCTTTTTCGCAAAGCGACGAAACGCTAACCTTATCAGCGGCAGCGAAAACCAATAGCGAACATAGTTACACCATTACTTACTCGGGCGTACCGGCTGATGGCTTGATCATATCCACCAATAAGTTTGGGCATCGCACCTTTTTTGGCGACAACTGGCCCAACCGCGCACATAACTGGCTGCCCTGCGTAGATAATCCCGCCGATAAAGCCGCGGTTGATTTTATAGTTACCGCCCCTGCTCATTACCAAGTGATAGGCAACGGGATAAAAACAGAAGAAGAAACGTTGCCTAAAGATCAAAAACTTACCCATTGGCATGAAATCGCCCTGCTACCCACCAAGGTAATGGTAATTGGCGCTGCTGACTTTGCTATTGATCAGTCCGGCGATATAAATAACATTCCGGTATATACCTATGTATTCCCCGAAAACAAAGTCGAGGGTTTTAAAAGCTATGCTGTTGCGGCTAAAATATTGCCTTTTTTCATCAATAAAATTGGCCCGTACGCCTATAAGAAGCTGGCCAACGTACAATCAAAAACCATATTTGGCGGTATGGAAAATGCCGGCGCTATTTTTTATGCCGAAAACTCGGTAGGCAGCCAGGGTATTGAGGAGTTAATGGCGCACGAAATTGCCCACCAATGGTTTGGCGACGCCGTGAGCGAAAAAAGCTTTGCGCACCTTTGGTTAAGCGAGGGCTTTGCCACCTTTATGGCCAACTATTACCTGGAAAACAAGTATGGAGCCGATAGCTTGAAGAAGCGCTTATCCGCGCAGCGGGAAAAAGTTATTGGGTTTGAAAAGGGGCGACTTACACCGGTAGTTGATACCCTGGTTAAAGCCGATTATATGCAGCTGCTAAACGCCAACAGCTACGAAAAAGGCGGCTGGGTGCTGCACATGCTGCGCCGTAAATTGGGCGACGATGTTTTTTGGAAAGGCATACGCGCCTACTTTGCCAAATACAATGGCAGCAATGCCAATACCAATGATTTTAAAAATGTAATGGCACAAGCGTCGGGGCAAAATTTGGATGTGTTTTTTAAGCAATGGCTATTTACTGCCGGGCACCCGCAATTGGCCATTTCACATCAATATGATAGCGCTAAAAAGACATTAACTCTGCGTATTGATCAACAGCAAAACAACCTGTACAATGTTGATCTGGAATATAGGATTGACGGGAAACTGCATACCATACCTATCAGCAAAAAAATTACAACCATTCAAATTACGGTTCAAAACCCGACATCGCTGGTTGTTGATCCTGATGTTAATTTACTGGCAAGTTTTTTGATCTTGTAAACCGGAGCTTAGCGAACCATAAAATAATTGATCAGCAGGGCCGCCGAAATGATCAGCAAGCCGCCAAACTCGCGCGCTTGCTCTATATAGGGCTTATCGGCTTTCATGCCTTGCACCAGGCTGGGTGTTTTATATTTTACTATCCAGTCCCACACACCATCCTTATTAAAAAATAAAAACACCGCGTATATCATATAAAAACCTATTAGTACGAGGTAGGCGGTAGGGTAATATAAATTAACCACTACCAGGCCGCAGCAAATAGCGGCGCTCATGTATATCGGCACCCAAAGCCAGGCATCAATATCGTCCAGATTAAGGTAGGCAAATACCAGGAACGACAAAAAAAATATAACGTTTAATACGATCAGTAACATAGGGGTAGTTTTTGACCTTACTTTTTTTCAATCTAAATAAGTTAAAAAAAACGATAACTGCAAAGCCTTAACCATTATAGCATCATTAAAACTTACTGTATGCCCGCTGTTTTTTAGCCGCGAAGTAATCTATCAACATCACAAAAACAACGATCATCAAGCCACCAAACTCGCGGGTTTGTTCAATATAGGGTTTATCGGCATGCATTTGGCCCACAATATTGGCCTCGTGGTATTTGGTTATCCAGTCCAGCACGCCATCGGCACAAAAAAAGTAATAACTGGCGTACAGCGTACACCCAATAATGATCAACAAATAAAACTTAGGATAAAACTTGCTTTTAAAAGCAATAGCCGCGCAGCAAAAAGTAGGCGCAAGGTATAAAGGCACCCAAATGTAAGGGTCAATATCATTCAGGTTCAGGTAGGCAAAACCGGTGAATGACAAAAGAAAAATATATTAAATACTAATAGTACAGGGCGACGTTTTAACATGATGGTTTGGTTTAAAAATGGTAAACTAATATCTTAAAAAATATGGTAACTGCAAAATGGCAATGCTAAACATAACTTAATAAATAGAAATGCCGCATTCAATTATAAATGCGGCATTTCTATTAAGAGACTAAGTCTTAAAAGAGACTGTTTCTACCGTGTTAGCGGCATATTTTTATCTTCTATTTAGGCCGCTGCCCTTATACTGTGGAGTCGCAGTCATGCTAAATACTGCCTTGTCCTTATCTGCATCCAACAACAAAAATTGCGGGTTTTGAGCGGTATAAGGTTTCCAGGTACTTTCCAGTTTACCATTAGGGTTGCCTGACTTAGCAAAATTGGTCCAGAAGTCAACCATTTTCTTACTTAATTCTTCGTCGCCGGCTGTAAACGGGCGCCAGCTGTGGCGTAGCGAGTGGAAAATGTACCA
>NZ_JBDTJZ010000025.1:0-3282 GCF_039935595.1 Mucilaginibacter sp.
GCTTGTTTTGCGTATTCATGACCCGACATCTTATCAATTTACAGCAAGAAAGCCTTGAACATCAGTTTTTAATTAGAGAGCTTATAGAAGAATTTCGTCACCAGGAAATGTTTGCAAGGGTAATTAACCAATTGGGCGGCAAACCTATTAAACAAAGCGGCTTGCATAAGTTTTTTGGCAAGTTCAGCAATAAGTATCTCCCTGCTGATTACCTGTTTATGGGGAGCGTATCGATTGAGTTGGTTACAGATGTGTATGGCAACTACGCCCGCCGGTCGGCCAATATTTACCCGGTGCTAAAAAAAATGTTCGATTTGCATAATATAGAGGAAGGGCGCCATATACTGTTTACTAAAAGTCTGCTAAAAACGTATTCGGCTAAAGCCGGGCCAGTTAAACGTACATTATATAGCTATGTAATATTATTTAATATACTGTTTGTGCGTACCATGTATGTAAAACGTGAAATTTATGAGCGCATTGGCTTGCCAAACTCAAACGATGCCTACACGGAGGCCATCAAAAATTTAAAAACAAAATTCGCGGAAAAATGCCTTGATGATGTTATTGAGTTTGTAGATAGCTGGAAAGGCTTTAATTTGGCCACCCGATGGGCGTGGCGTTTGGTATTAAGTGCTAAAGTGTAGCTATAAGTTTTATCAATTCGCTATACAAACGTTCTGTTGGTAAGCCAACAACGTTGGTATATGAGCCATTTATTTTTTTTATGCCTGTTACCCCTACCCATTCCTGAATACCGTACGAACCCGCCTTATCCATTGGCTTATATTTACTTATATAGTGCCTTATTTCGGTCTCACTTATTTGACGAAAAGTTACCTCTGATACCTCATAAAAACTATGGTACTGATGCTTATACAATAAACAAACACCGGTTATAACCTGATGTGTTTTACCTGATAGTATTTGCAACATTTCAACAGCATGTTCTTCTGTTTCAGGTTTACCTAATATATGGCCCTCAATACTTACAATGGTATCGGCGGTAAGCACAATTTCATCAGTAACAGTTTCATCAAAAGCGGTGGCTTTTTTTTGAGCTATATAAAGAGCAATTTCCTCAGGTGCTAAATCATCGGGATAACTTTCGTCAACTTCTTTTAATACAATGCGAAAATCAAGATCCATCAGCGTCAGCAATTCCTGCCTGCGTGGAGATTTAGATGCGAGAATAATTTTTGGAATATTGTTCATGGGATATTCAGCTTTCTGCTTTTACCTTTCAGCTTTCGCCTTAATTACCAGCTATAAGCCTCATCGCTCATCCACTTACCCTGTACCTTCAATACTTTTTCAATTACATCACGCGCGCAGCCCCTACCGCCGTCAAACGGAGAAACATAGGCACTTAACGCTTTTATTTCTTCTACAGCATCGGCAGGACAAACAGGTAAGCCAGCAAGTTTCATTACAGCAAGGTCGGGGATATCGTCACCCATGTACAAAACATGCCCGGTGCGGATACTTTTTTCTTCAAGGTATACTTTAAATTTAGTGATTTTAGTATGCACACCCATGTAAACATCCTTTATACCCAGGCTATTTAAACGGTGTATAGCACTTTTTGAACGACTTCCGGATATGGCACAAACATTATAACCGCACTTTACGGCCAACTGCAACGCATAACCATCCTTTATATTAAACGCGCGACTTTGCTCACCGTTTTCGGACACAAATACAGAACCATCTGTTAACACACCATCAACATCAAAAACAAAAGTGGTAATGTCCTGAAGCTTGCTTAAAAATGATTCCATGATTTTTAATTACACCGATAATATATGATTACACTGATTATATGATCCTGCTTACTGCCAACTCACTACTGCCCACTCACTACTGGTTATCACGCCATTCATACACCCAGGCAGATTGTATTTGTTCCAGGTGGCCTTCGTTAGCTTCTGCACGTGTGCCGGCAAAATTAGGCAACGTTAACACCCACTCTAAAAGGTCGGTAAAACGCACACGGTATATTTTTGATTCGCCGTAATCAGGCCCAAACTTTTCGTAAAGCGACATCGCAATGTCTTCATAGTCATTCCAATGGATAGGCAAAGCAAATTTATCGTCTGTCATTTTTATATATTAATGTCCTAAAAACTGTGATTGATCGGGTATGGTAACTTCAATATCACCATCAATTATTACACATTGGCAACCCAGGCGCGATGTAATGCGCGGATTAACTGCACGATCAATAAAATCTTCTTCCTTATCAGATATTTCCTGAATGTTATCCATCCCCTTGTTTACATATATATGGCAGGTACTGCATCCGCAAACACCGCCGCAGTTATGCTGCAATTCGATACCATTCTCCAGGCACACATCTAATACAGATTCCCCTTCGGCAATGGGCAGTTCTATACTATCGTGCCCCTTTTCTTCAAAGTTTATCTTTACTTTAAAAATATTCATTTGGGCAAAAGTAACAAAATTACTTATCCCCGCGTCGCGGAGTTTCCAATTTGATAATACCCTGACTTAACAGCGTATATAATTCCTGTAGATGAGGGTCGCTCTGCAGCAATTTAATATGTGCATCCATGGTTTGCTTATCATTGCGTATGGCGGGGCCAGTTTGCACATTGGAAGGTAAATTATGCTGTACTTTTTCGGCAGTTTCCAATATTAACGGACGTAACATGTCAAAATCTAAATCATCTTTAGCTATAATCTGCTGCCCGATAGCATAAAGGTAGTTTGGGAAGTTACAGGCAAAAACGGCGGCAAGGTGCAGTGTTTTACGTTTGGCACTATCAATAAGGTAAACTTTATTGCTGATGGTTTGAGCCAATTGTTGCAATTGACCGGTTATGGTATTATCGTTTCCCTCAATACATAAAGGCACATTGCGAAAATCAACCTCTTTGTTTTTGCTGAAGGTTTGAAGCGGATAAAACACACCCACATGATCAGAAAAAGCCAGCAAGGTATATAAATCAGCAGCACCGGAAGTATGGACCATTAACTTTTTATGTACTGCCAGTTTTTCGGCAACCGGGCCAATAGCATCATCTTTTATGGCAATAACAAACAGGTCGGTTTCGGGATTGATATGTTTAAGGTCATCAATAGGATCAGCCTTTACATGATACGCCAGTAATGAGGCGTTTTGCAAACTTCGGCTGTAAATTTGCACAATACTATGCCCGGCGTTTTTAAACGCCGCTGCCAGGTGTGTAGCTACATTACCGGAACCTATAAGGGTGATACGCATAAGCGTAAGTTACTAAACGATTTTCAACTCCTTAT
>NZ_JBDTJZ010000026.1:0-22597 GCF_039935595.1 Mucilaginibacter sp.
GTATTAATAATACCCCAGGCCAACCTTACCGATAGCTTAAGAATATCATGCATAGGGTATACCGCCAAAACTTTAGCTATAAGCGATATTAAACGCGACGAGGATCTGAACGTCGCCCTCGAAAAAAGCAACACCACCTTAGCCGAGGTTACCGTAACTTATTATGATGCGGATAAGATCCTTAAAAAGGCTATGGCCCGCATCCCCGAAAATTATATTAACCGCCCCCATATACTGCGCGGTTTTTACCGCATGTATACTTATAATGACCAAAATCCATTGCAGCTATCAGAAGCGGTATTTGACGTTTACAATTTTGGGTATACCGACAAGCATGCCGACCTTTTCAGGCTGGTGAAGGCGCGCAGCGAAAAAAACGAACGCGATTTTAACACGCTTGAATTTGGCCAAAAACCTAACTCCATTTTTGAAACTGATGTGATTAACCATATAATGGCCTCGGGGTTTTTAAATGACGAGGGCCTGCTTAACCACCAGTTTTACGCAACGGGTCTTGTTGATGTAAACGGTAATAAGGCCTACGAAATAACATTTAGCGAGAAGCCGGGTGTTGAGGGTAATACTTACCGCGGCACTATATATATTGATACCAAAACTTACGCCTTTATCTATTTTGACTTTGGGTTGAGCCCTTCGGCAACAAGCACTATTGGGGCTACTACGTTTGCCAAACGCTCGTTAATGCGGCTGGGTAATACAGGTATTGACCTGCTGTATGACCATACCAAAGTAAACTACCAGCAGTTTGGCAATAAATGGGTATTATCAAATGTAGAGGGGGATGACTCGCTGAGGGTGAATAATCCTGAAAAGAAATACGACTACGTGGCCCACGTAAAATTCAATTACCAGATAACCGCTGTAGATACCACCGAGACGGAATCATTCAGCTCCAAAATTGGACGCAATGATAATATCAACGCCTATAAAAGCAATGGCGACGAAAAGTTTTGGAAGGACTACAACATCATATTATCTGATTATGATGTAGATGATATATTTAAAAAAGTAAAGGCTATTAATAAAACGGTGAAGTAGACAATGTGCCTGTTGTAATACTACAGCCAACACAAAAGGCCCGATGAAAAATCATCGGGCCTTTTGTTATTGTTTTTTTTTAAATTAAGATTGACTGCTTTGCTGGCGTTTCTCGCCGGCCAGCGGAAGGCTTGAAATATAAAGTACAACACCGACACCGAAAGTTATAAAACCGCTATAAGCCAACGCTGCCGAAGCTTGGATCCCATTTACTGAGTCAGCAGCATTTAACGCATGGTCGGGCGTTAAAACAAATGCTCCGCCTACTATTAGTATACCAATTAATGTAATGATTAATCCTAAGGTCTTTTTCATATCAGTTGTAAAAAAATTACTGCGCAAATATATAAACTTTATGCTTTAATTATATATACTAAAAACAATTCTCCGCTACTTTCAAGTCGCCGCAGTTTGGCAATAAGTGGGTGCTATCAAACGTAAAGGGCGATGACTCGTTGAGGGTGAATAATCCCGAGAAAAAATACAACCACGTGGCCCACGTAAAATTCAATTACCAGATAACCGGTTTTTAATACGTTATCTTTGCCGCTATTAAACCAGTGCTTAGGTAGCATTAACTGCAAAAAGAGAGAAGAATGAGTGGAAGATCAATAAGGCGTGGCCCAACGGCCAAAAATTTACGTAACCTATTTATACTGTTCCTGCTGTTTACTTTTATTATAGCAGTTGGTTCGATCGTGTTAAAGTATTCTATCGGGCAGAAGCTGGATAGGCTGAGCACCCGGCTTAAAGAGCCTTCGCCAGAGCCGGAGATCAGCAATATACTGCTGGATCTAAACAGCGCTGAAAATGATTTTCAAAAAGCTAATCTTAACGGAAACGCGGATAACCTTAATGACTATAAGCTTAAGCTGAACAACGTTTTTACGAAGATCAACACGCTTTTGGTGAAATACCAGAGCGATAGCGCCCGCTATTTTCCGGGCAGTAGGCAGCAAATTGCCCGGTCATTTACCCAAAAGCTGGCTATTTCCCAACGAGTATTTGACCTGAAACTGCATTTCGATTCGCTGCTAAGAGCTACAACACCCGCTACAATCATTCCTGCCGAAAACAAAGCGCGTTTGCGGGCTGCAAGGGCCGACACTACAGTTAGTATCAGGCAGGAAGCAACCAATGCCGGGCTGTTGAAACGTTTAAAAAACGCCATCGTCAATAAAAACCAGGTTAAAGTACTAACCATACACGAAAAGCGTATCCGCGATTCGGCAAAAAAAAGGCTTACACCGGCTCAATTGCTGCAACAGCTTAACCGGCAAAATGCCTATTTGCTGCTGTCTAACCAACAACTCATCACGGCCAACCTCAACCTGCTGGCGCAGCTCCACCAGCTTTTACAACAGCTAAAGGACATTAACCAGGCGGCCTGGGAAAAAGCCCGAAACGAGGTATTGGAGCAATACCAGTCAACCACAGCTGATATGGACCATTTTATCAGCGTGGCTATTATACTGATACTGGTTTTTATAGTGCTGCTTATTATTTATATCCGTAAAGCCGGGCAAGCCGAGCAAAATTACCTGACAGAGAATCAGCGGGCCGTAGACCTGGCCGGGCAAAAATCAGAGATACTGGCAATTATGAGCCATGAGATACGTAACCCGCTAACGGCAATTGTGGGCGCCATTTATATGTTAAATAAAACCGTCTTATCGCCCGACCAGGAGAAAAAAGTATTGGCCATCAACCTGTCGTCAACCATGTTGATGGAAACGGTTAACAATATACTTGACGTTAGCGCACTTGAACATAACCATAGCGGGGTGCTTTTAAAGGCAACCTTTAAGCCTTTCGGGGTATTGCGCGAAGCGGTAGACAGTATGCTATTTATGGCCGAAAAAAAGGGCATTTCACTGGTATATGAATTTACCGGGGATGAAGACGCCACGGTTAACGGCGATACCTTTAAACTCAAGCAGATCATGGTTAACCTGTTGAGCAATGCCATCAAGTATACAGATGCAGGGGGTGTAACGGTATCAGCTGTATTGCCCGCTCAAACGCAGGGCACAGTACTGGAGGTTAGTATTACAGATACCGGTATCGGCATCCCTAAAGAGCAGCAGGCAACCCTGTTTACCCGCTATTACCAAGCCGGCGGCAGTCAAACCAAGGCGGGTACGGGTTTGGGCCTATACCTTTGCAAACAACTTATAAACCTACAGGGCGGCACCATTAGTGTACATAGCGACACAGGCAAGGGCTGCACCATCAGGTTTAGCATACCTTATGTTGATTAATGTGGCAAAACCCGCTTTACGTAGTATAAGTTTATATGCGCCAGTTTAACCCGTTAGCTAGCAATCAAACAATTATAAAAAAAGTAGCTTTAGCTTATTAAAAAAATAATGTTTGATGATAATAAAACGTAAGCTATCTGTTTTAATTGAACCGTTTAAAGCGCTAAAAAACCGGGTTTTCGCGGGGTTGTATTTTGCAGAATCGATCAGTTTGCTGGGCGACGCTTTTACCTGGGTAGGGCTTGCACTATTGTCTTATCAATTCGGAAAAGAACGATCGGCTGTAATACTCGCTACTGCTTTAACCCTCCGCGTGATCGCATTTATCATATTTTCACCCTTTGCCGGTGTACTTGCCGATCGCGTGAGCCGTAAAACTATTCTTTATACCACTCACTTTTTCAGGATGGCAATTGTGGCTTGTTTTCCTTTTGTACATGCCGAATGGCAGATCTATGCTTTGGTTTTTCTATTAAATGTTTTCAACGCTTTCTTTACGCCAACCTATCGCTCCGTCATCCCGTTAGTTACCAGCCATAGTCATTACCGGCAAGCCGTTGGTTTATCAACTGCCACTTTTCAGATCTTAGGCATTTTAGGGCCCGGATTAGCCGGAATTTTGGCGGTATGGTTCGGTATACGTGAGATCTTCTTTTTAGATGCGGGTTCGTTTATTATAGCTGCTATATTGATCCTGACATTGCCGGCTGCCAAAATGCAACACAACGTTATGCAAAGCCAAAAAACATTCACTGCCTGGCATGACGCGTTGAAAGGAGTAAAACTGCTTTTCAAAAACCCGCTTATACGGTTTGCTTTGTTTATTGAGTTTGTTTCGGCCATTGCCGGAGCACAGATACTGGTAAATACAGTTGGCTACGTCAAAACCACACTGCACTTAACTGATAAATATTATGGCTGGGCCATGGCTACTTTTGGTATTGGTGCAAGTATTGCTGCTTTTGTAGCCGGAAGTTTGGATAAAACCAAAACACGCCGTATCTCGCTTATCGCAGGCGCATTAATTCTCTGCGTTGCCATTTCGTTCACCAACTTTGTTGGTTACCCGGTAATGCTCATCTTGTGGTTATTCGCTGGTTTGGGGCAAAGCCTGGCCGAAATGCCGTCAGAAACATTGATTGGCGAAAACATAGCGGATAATGAACAAGGGAAGGTTTACGGCTCACACTTTGCCTTCTCACATTTATGGTGGGCTATAGCCTACCCTATAGCCGGGTTTACAGGCAGTCATTTTCCCAACAGGAATTTTTTACTTGGCGGTGTCATTTCGGGGATGCTATTTCTTATAGCTTTGTTAATTAACAAAAGCTCGGCAAAGGCATATGGCTAAAACGGTACTCAAATCTGATCTGACTTTTAAACAACGGCTATCATCTTTAAAAAATCTGCCCGAACTTTTTCGCCTGGTATGGCAAAGCAGCCCCGGTAAAACAACGTTAAGTTTCGCGCTGCGTATAGCCCGTTCGGCTATGCCTGTAACCCTGCTGTATATCGGCAAACTGATTATTGACCAGGTAGTATTATTGAACCGCCACGGCGGCAGCCAGGATACCCTATGGAAATTGGTGATCATTGAGTTTGGCGTGGCGGTGCTTACCGATGGATTGAGCCGCATGATCACGTTAACGGACAGCCTCCTTGGCGATCTTTTTTCTAATTATACGTCTATGCGCATTATGCGCCATGCCACAACGCTTGATCTTGACCAGTTTGAAGACTCGGTATTTTATGACAAGCTGGAACGGGCGCGACAGCAAACGGTGGGCCGCAGTATTTTATTGTCGCAAGTGATGAGCCAGGTGCAGGATTTTATATCTATGGCTTTTTTGCTTACCGGGCTTATCGCTTTTAACCCCTGGCTCATATTGGTGCTGGTTATTGCTATTATTCCCTCGTTTTTAGGCGAATCCTACTTCAACAGTAAAAACTATGCCCTCAGCCGCAGCCAAACACCCGAAAGGCGCGAATTGGATTATGTGCGTTACCTGGGTGCCAGCGACGAAACCGCAAAAGAAGTAAAGATTTTTGGCCTGTCCGACTTTATCATCAACCGGTTCAAAACACTTTCGGATAAATTTTATGCTGATAACAGCAAACTGGCCATTAAACGGTCTGCCTGGGGTACCTTTTTTTCGGTTTTGGGCACTATTGGCTATTATGTGGCTTATGGGGTTATAATCTACCAAACCATTATCGGCAAAACATCAGTAGGTACGCTCACTTTCCTTGCCGGCTCATTTCAGCAGCTTAGCAACCTCATGGAGAATATGCTTGGCCGTTTTACTACGGTATCGCAGGGCACCATATACCTGAATGACTTTCTGGAGTTTTTTGAGATCAAACCTAAAATAAGTGTCGCACAAAATCCTTTGCCGTTCCCTAACCCAATTAAACAGGGCTTTACATTTGAAAATGTAGGCTTCCGTTACCATAATTCTGAAAGTTGGGCCAACAGACATTTAAGCTTCACCCTGCACCCCGGCGAAAAACTGGCATTGGTCGGCGAAAACGGCGCCGGAAAAACCACGTTGGTTAAATTGCTGGCGCGGTTATATGACCCAACCGAAGGGCGCATTTTACTGGATGGTATAAACCTTAAAGAATATGCTATTGAGGAGCTGCGACTGAACATGGGTATTATCTTCCAGGATTACCTGAAATATCAAATGACCTTTTCGCAAAACATAGCGGTAGGAAATATCAGCCAAATTAACAATAAGACACTCATCCAAAAAGCAGCGGAAGAGAGCCTGGCCGATTCGCTTGCCGCTAAACTACCCAACAAATATGATCAATGGCTGGGGCGGCGGTTTAATGAGGGGATCGAACTCTCCGGTGGCGAATGGCAAAAAGTAGCGCTTGCACGCGCCTATATGAAAGATGCTCAGGTTTTAATATTAGATGAACCAACAGCCGCTTTGGATGCACGTGCCGAATACGAAGTTTTCCAACGGTTTGCCGAGTTAACCCGGGGAAAATCGGCAGTACTTATCTCCCATCGCTTTTCAACAGCACGTTTGGCCGACCGTATACTGGTATTGGATAAGGGCACTATACTCGAGGCGGGTACACACCAGGAATTGATATTAAAAGGTGGCCACTATGCAGAATTATTTCAATTGCAGGCTAAGGGTTATCAGTAAACCTCACTTTTAAGTATCATTTGGCAAACTACCTCCGGATCCTTTTAAGGATTAAGCGTTGCTCTTTTGTTTAGTCCAATACTCCAGGTGCTTCGCATCTTCAATAAAGGCAAGTACCTTTTCTTTGATCTCATCCCTTACTTTGCGCGTGTTTTCCAGTACTTCTTGCTCTGTACCTTTAAAACTTGAGGGATCGGAGAATGACCATCCCATTCTTCGAACTACGCCGGGAAAGATTGGGCAACCCTCTGCACTGGCTTCATCACAAACCGTGATGACTGCCTGGAACAAACGCCCTTTCTTAAATAAGTCGAAAACTTCCTGTGTGCCTTTATGGCTAATGTCAATGCCCACCTCCTGCATTACTTTTACAACATTCGGGTTCAGTTTTCCCGGTTCAAGTCCGGCGCTTTCAGCAATTAGTGATTTACCGTTATAGTGATTTAGAAAGGCCTCGGCCATTTGGCTGCGGGCCGAATTGTGGATGCAAACGAATAAAATATTGTGCTGTATCATGGTTTTATGTGTTGGTTTATAATTTATCTACCTATATATTGCAATATAACGATTAATAAAAACAAAAAAAATCAGCAGCAGTTTTCGTCAAATTTCACATCAAGAAAGAACGCTTTTAATATTGCCGCGTTTTCTTTCCATTTTACCTGATCAATACAATAATTCATAGACGTACCTTCAATTGTACCTTTTAATAAACCGGCATCTTTTAGTTCTCTCAAATGCTGCGAAGTGGTTGCTTGTGCTAAACCCGTAACTTCTACCAAATCGCCGGTTATACACTCGTTAGCTTTTAACAAATGGTCAAGAATTGCTATTCTCGCCGGATGCGCCAAAGCTTTAAGCATTTGTGCCAGTTGGTTCTGCCTATCTGTAAAATTAGCCGTCTTAGTTAACCCCATCTTATTAATGCAATATTACGATAAATAGTTAAAAATCCAAATTTTTATGGGGAGCAATGTTTTACCCGCTTTGCGGAATTAAAAATAAGTTAGGGTTGATTTGCAATCTCTCCCAAAAACACTAATTTTAATTTAATTATAACCGATCCATAAACCACTATAATGAAATTAATTAACACAATTAACCGTGCCGTAGCATTGGTTATGTTATCAGGCATGATATGGGATGCAACACCTGCTATGGCCCAAATACCAATCCGAGACCCGCATACGCCCGGTTATGTAACTGCCACCGAACTGCCTGATGGTACCATACCCTCGGCAGATGCTTACGGCAATTTTATTATAGGTCCTACCCATACGCCTGCGCCCGAATCGGTTGTACATGATAATGTGCCGCAGGGAATGGTGTACCGTTTTACTATAGATTCGAAAGACAGCAAGATATATCCCGGCATAGCCAAGGATAGGAACACCTTTGGTACGCCCGACCCGGCAAACCCTGCCAGTTTAATTGTTACTACCAGCCATCCTGCTCCTTACACACGCCAGGTAGCGGTATATGTGCCTAAACAATATGTAGCGGGTACCGCCGCGCCATTTATAGTCGGAGCCGACGGCCCGGACAATTTACTTTTCACGGTGCTTGACAATCTGATCGCCGAAGGCAAAGTGCCGCCCATGATAGCCATTTCGTTAGGCAACGGCAGTGGGGATGCCCAGGGCAGCGAGCGCGGTCTGGAATACGATACCATGAACGGCACCTACGCCGAGTTTGTTGAAACCGAAATATTGCCGATAGTTGAGAAACAGTACAACGTAAAACTAACCAGGGACCCTAACGGTCGCGCTGCCATGGGTGGCAGTTCGGGCGGCTCGTGCGCACTCATTATGGCCTGGTACCATCCGGAATGGTATCACCGTGTGCTTACCTATTCGGGCACGTATATTAATCAGCAATGGCCGTACAACCCTAAAATACCGGGCGGTGCCTGGGAGTTTCATAAAAGCATTATCCCCAACAGCAAGGCAAAACCGTTACGGATATGGATGGAAGTTGGCGACCAGGACCTGTACAACCCCAACGTAATGCGCGATGATATGCACGACTGGGTAGTAGCCAACGAGAACATGGCCAAAGCACTTGCCGATAAAAAATATAAGTACCAGTTTGTATTTGCCCGAAACGCCAAGCATGTGGATGGTGCTACCAAAAGGCAAACACTACCCGAAGCATTGGAATGGCTTTGGAAGGATTATAAGCCGGTGAAGTACTAAAACGACTGTCCGGAACGTAATGGGATGCCGAAATAAATTCGGCATGACCCCTCGTTAATACTTACTTACTAAACACGTCTATCAGCAATTCCTTGCCCTCTTTAATGTCAACCACATAATCGCTTTTATCCTTTGGATGCTTGCGGGCAAAAACACGCTGGTTATAAATACTTGGCGACAGATCGCGTTTGCGCAGGTATTCGTCCCAAGCTTTTCTATCCGCATCGGTAAGTGTGCGCCTGTTTTGCTTTGCCATCATCTCAATCATAAAAGGCTCGCGCGAGTTACTGGTCCAGCGGGTAGCGTCCTGCCTAACTTCCACTTTATATTTGCCTGCTATAGGTCCCTGGTTTTTGGGCATTAAAAATCTTCCTAATTCTCCGGTACCTGTATTGCGGATAAAAACAGTAACCGGGGGCGCATTTTTATTGTCAACCGGTGTTAATATCACCATACCATCCAGCAGGGGGGTGCCATCTAATTTTACCACACCCGCTAAAGGGAACTGCGGTTTAGGGGTCAAAAAGCCACCTGCAGCCAGCCAGTTATGCAGCAAGGTTGTCCACTGGCCTAATATGGGGTCGCCCAGGCCAAATCCGGTGCCGTGGATGCCGTTTCTAAAAAAGTGCGCTTCTACAGGCACGTTAGCACGGTATAGCCGCGTATACATATCCAGCATACCGGTTTGGCTGCCCCTGTCTTCTACCGTACCGTACATAAATGTTGGCGGCATAGTGGCTAAAGCCGAGTCGGCATTGGCCGGGATACGTGTAGAACCGTAAGACAGAATTATAAAATTTGGTTTTGGCGATAGTCGGCTCAGCGGGTCTGCTGCATCTGCCTGTACAGCGCCGCTGTTTAAGGCCATATCAGCAATCAGCGTTGAGCCGGCAGAAAAACCAACCGCTCCTACACGATCAGCAGAGATATGATAATCTGCGGCATTTGCCCGTATGTATTGCATGGCCCGTTTGCCATCTTCCACCCAATTGCTGCGGTTATATAGCGGACTTAACCTGTAGCGCAGCAAAAACGCGGTAATGCCATGCGCTTTTAGCCATTGGGCAACCAGTACGCCTTCATGGTCAACCGCGCGGATGGTGAACCCGCCGCCCGGCACCACTAATATAGCGGCACCGTTACGCTTTGATGCTTCGGGAATAAAAGGCGTTACTGCCGGTTTATCTTCATCACTTACCCCGGTAGCACCGGGTGCGCCGTCGGGCCATAACAAAATAGGGTCGGCCAGTTTTTGGGCCATCGCGGTAAATGACAGTCCTGTAAAAACAAGAGCCAGGAATAGCTGAGGTAGTTTCATTAATGTTAGCTTGAATTGGTTAGCATAAAGTTATATAAAATACCGGAAATTTAAACTCCGGTTCATTTCATAAACTGACGGTTCAGGATGTTATCAGATTTTTATTAAACTTGTAATTAATTATGGATGTAACAGAACTTAGAAACCTGCAGGCACCGCTCAAAGATAAATACCGCGAGCAGCCGGAGTCGGCAATTATCACATTAAAAGCAGAAGGTAAGATTGGCGAAGGTATTTCCTGTAAAGTGGAAACCGGCAAAGCCATAGTAGAAGCAGGCTTGCATCCTGCCACCGGCGGCACAGGTATGCTTGCCTGCTCGGGCGATATGCTGCTGGAAGCATTAGTGGCTTGTGCCGGCGTTACCTTACAGGCAGTGGCAACGGCTATTGAGGTAAATATAAAAAGTGGAACGGTGAGGGCAGAAGGCGACCTTGATTTTAGAGGCACGTTAGGTGTTAGTAAAGAAGCTCCCGTTGGTTTTAAAACTATTCGTCTGGAATTTGAGTTACATACCGATGCGGGCGAAGAGCAAATAGCGGCCCTAAAAAAACTTACTGAAAGGTATTGCGTTGTATATCAAACATTGGCCAATGGCGTTGATGTTCAAACAACGTACACCACCTCAAATTGAACCTCATATTCGACGAACTCATTGATAGTTACCTGGCCACCAACGTGGGTACGGTAAGTAATTTTTTGAGTACAGCATTATCGGCACATTTGGTAGATAATATTAACGTGCTTTATGCAGGCGATTTATTGCTGCACGCGGGTACGGGTAATAATAAACTGGTAAACCACGATAAATTAATAAGAAGCGATAAAATTTACTGGCTGGACAGGCTGCACAATAATATTTATGAAAACGCCTTTTTTGATTTGATGGACAGCTTCGTTATTCACCTTAACCAAAGCTGCTATGCCGGTATTACCGGTTACGAGTTTCATTATACGCTGTACGAAAAAGGCAGTTTTTACAAACGGCACCTGGATAATTTTAAACAAAACGGCACCCGGGCCTTCTCCATGATTATGTATTTAAATGCCGAGGTTTGTGGCGGCGCGTTGCGCATTTATCAGGGTGATGGGTCTTGCGATATTTCGCCCAACGCGGGTAAAAGTGTTTTTTTTAAAAGCAACCAACTGGAGCATGAGGTTTTGATAACCCATTTACCACGCATGAGTATTACTGGGTGGTTAAAAATTGGCGCATAAAAAAACCCGCATTGCTGCGGGCTATTTCTATCATTATTTCACACGCTCCACGTATTCGCCGGTGCGGGTATCTACTTTTACTTTATCACCCTGATTGATAAACAAGGGCACTTTTAACTCCACACCAATCTCGGTTGTAGCAGTTTTAAGCGCACCCGACGAGGTATCGCCTTTAACAGCCGGCTCGGCATAGGTAATTTCAAGTTCTACAAAGTTTGGGGCCTGCGCCATAATGGGTTCCTCGCTTTCAAAAGAGATGATAACATCCATGTTCTCTTTTAAAAACCTTACCGACTGGCCAAACAAAGTTTTGGGTACGCTAAACTGGTCGTAAGTAGTGTTATTCATCACTACCAGGTTATCGCCTTCTTCGTATAGGTATTGGTAGTCGTTTGTTTCTACACGGCAAATCTCCACCTGCTCGTCAGTAGCTAAACGGGCCTCCACAATTTTACCGGTTTTAATATTACGGAACTTATCTAAATAGAAAGCGCCGCCCTTACCCGGTGTACGGTGTAAAACCTCGGTAACGGTTACCAGTTCGCCGTTAAAACGTAATATGTTGCCTACTTTAACTTCGGATGCTTTTGCCATAAAAATGCTATTGTAATTTTCGAGCCCAAAGATAGATTAATAATCCATTTATAAAAAAAGCGCAGCTGTACCACGTGGCAGCGCGCCTATAATATCGTTTAATGAAAATATGCAAGCAAAAAAAACAGCAAAATGGTTTAACACAACTTAACACATTTTCAACAAAATTTGATTTAAATAACTGATAATAAACATTTTAACTTTTTTAGGTGTTAACCATAAATTTTTATCTTAGGTTAATTTATCTAAATATTAGTTACGTTTTTTTCCGACAAGCCAAAAATAAAAGAGTTGGTAGAATTAAAGGATTGTGCCGGTGGTTATTAAGCTGAAAGCTTAATAAAATCTATCCACGAGTTATAAACTTGTGGGAGCAGAGGGATATATTTGAAATACAAAGTGTGCTGCATTGTGTTCTATTCGGTAACTTTATATATCCTTAAAAATACGCACAATTATGTTTGACCTTGATTATATCCAACAGCTGATCGCTAATGGAATAGAAGAAAATCCGGAACTGGAATACAAGTCCGCTGCTGCTTTGCAACGAGATGATAAAAAAGTAATGGAGATAACAAAAGATGTTTCTTCTTTGGCTAACTCCAATGGCGGTATATTGATTTACGGGATTGCTGAAGATCAAACAAATAAACACCTACCTGGTAAAATTGACACGGTAGATCGAAAAGTCATTACCAAAGAATGGCTTGAGCAGATACTTAACGCTAAAATAAGGCCCCGTATACACGGTCTAAAAATCAACGTTATTACAATTGCGAGGGATCAGGTGGTGTATATACTGGAAATACCTAAAGGAGAAACCGCACATCAGGCCGACGATAAGAAATATTATCGTCGGCATAACTTTACTGTTGAACCATTATTCGACCATGAAATCCGCGACATAATGGGACGGCAAAAGAACACTGACATCGTTATTGATTTTGATATTGCAAAGCAGAGTAATTTACGAAAGGGAGCAGACGGTAAGCCTGCTTTAGACGATAAAGAGCCTTATTTTTATTGGATGAATATTTACGCTGAGAACGTCAGTAAAATTTATGCCAAGTATATTAACGTCGTTTTTAAACTCCCTAAAAGATGTGTTAGGGGCAACGTTTACGATAAACGTTACAACAGTACAGAGGAAATGAAAGCTGATAATACCGTAAGGGATTTGGTAGAACCGAATGCAGAACGCTACTTCGTCGGACCAATTGCTAAACCCAAACAATATGGCCCGGTCAGACATGAACCTTTATTACCAGGCATGCGAGTTATGCTAAAATCAATACCAATAAACGAATACTCGACTGATGTCGGCAATAAAGTAAGCTGGACAATTTATGCTGACAATGCGGAACCCAAAAGCGGTGAGATCGAGTTTTGCAATATGAAGCATTTTTAATTTGATCACCTATAATCTACTATTTTGCGTATGGATTTCCCTTTGTTGATTGACGCTAAGAATCTTATCTTAAAAATTTTAAAGCAATATGATATAAAGCCCAAGGGGAATACCACCCAGGATATTTTACGAAGTTACTTTAACCTAAAACATAAAATAATTAAAAGTACTCCACGTCCTGTATACATCAGTAACGGGCTGCGACTTAAAGCTAAGTCTTTAAATCTTGACTCCGTTTTCACCAGCATCGAAAAGAAATTTATATCAGGCGAAGACATTAATCCTTTTTTGAGTAAGCGAGCTTTTCTTTCTGAAAGGCACGACTCTCTATTGAATGACTGGCAAATCCATCATTTACATTTAAATGAAAGCAAAATGAAAGCGACCGATTATTTTAATACACGTTCAGAATGGCTGCTGTTTGTTCACGTAACTGCCAACACAGTTTACTTTATTGATATCCGGCACCACAATGAAAATTTTGTTTTCGCCCAACGTGATTTATTAAGAATAATACGGGATAACTGGCCTGATTTGAATAAACAATTCTTGATTAATGATCAGGAAATGGATGTTTATCCCAAACTGGACGAAGAAGGTATCACAACGCTACGAAAAAAAGGTTATACGTTTTTTACACAAGTAGATAACCACGCCTATTTTCCCGGACTTAGTTCAACGGTAAGTGGTTTTAGCATTTTGGCAGGACTGCATATGAACGAATTTTACCGTGAGTTATTTAGAATACATTGTTATGTTATTGAACACGAGGCCGAAGTAATCGACCAGCTTTCAAAAAATTCAGGTGTAAAACTTTCATCCTTAAACTTCAACTTAGCTTTTAAAGATTGGACATTTTACGTTTTTGAGGTTAACAGCAAGCAATTTGTCAATTTTGATTTAGGAGATTATAACCCACATGCTAAAAATGAAGTGGCTGAGTGACCGATTTTTTAGTCCCCGCAGATTCTCTCGCAAAAGACCCAGCTAAGACAAAATGGCTCAAACATTTAATGACACAACTTAATCTGCAATATCATCATGTTTATCCACTTTTACCTTTTTGTTTCTAACCATAAACCGGGTAGCCAGTTTATTTTGTTTCCGCTCTTCGTCGCCCATAATAATACCCCAGGCATGCAGGCTTTCCACCCGGTCAAAAATAATTTTCAATACAGCAATAACCGGGATGGATAAGAACATTCCGGGTATCCCCCAAAGCATCTCGCCAATAACTACCCCTAAAATGGTCATTAATGCATTGATACGTACCTTAGAGCCAACCACTAATGGCAATAAAACATTGCTATCCACTAAATGAGTGACGACCAGAGTGCCCATAACCCAAATAACCTGGCTGCTATCGGCCGAAGTGCCCAGGCTAACTATGGAACTTATTACCAAAGCGGTAAAGATGCCGATATAAGGTACCACGTTAAACAATCCGGTGATCAGCCCCAGCAAAATGGCGTATTTAACACCCATTAATGAAAAAGCTACGCTAACCACCACAGCAACAATCGCCATTTCAATGAGCAGGCCAATAATATATTTACGAATCATGTATTGTACCTGTTCAACAATCTCATGCACTGTAGCGGTATTTTCTTTCAAAAAAACCGATTCCAGGAATTTCATGATCAAGCTGCGGTAAAGGAGGAACAGAAACGAATAAATGAACGTAAATACCAGAAATAAAAGCATAGCTGATACAGACAAGACCGTTGCCCCCACCGCAGCGGTATCCGGCGATAAAACTTTGCTGGTGGCGGTATTTACAACCCGCAATTGTTTGGCCCGTGCCACATGAAAATTATCCTGCACCCATCCGCGAAATTCCCAAAGAGATCTTTTTATCTGGGCCTGGAAATCCGGCCATTCCTTGGCCAAATCGGCAATTTGGGTGCCAATAACGTAAATTATTGTGCCAACAAACAAAAGCAGCAAAATCACAGATAGCATTGCTGCCGCGCTTCGCGGTAATTTCAATTTAAATTCAAAGAACTGCGAGACAGGTAATAATAAAATGGAGAACAGGCACGAAAATATTAATGGCGACAGAATTTCTTTGCCAATAATAACCAGGTACCCGATAGCAAAAAGGCTAAAAAGCACGCAGGCCAGCTTTATATAAAATGGCAAATTGCTAAAGGTTTTTAAATCCATAAATTGTGCAACAAAGATAGCAGATTATTGTTCGCTTACCCGGCTGACCTACAAGCTATTGTTGGCTTAAAACATAAAAGTCGTTAATATTACTGTCCCCGCCGGTTCTCATGTAAGGATCCGGTGATTATTTGATATACACTTTCAAAAAACGCAGGGTCCGCTGCGAAAAACTGCTAAGAAAAAAGTTATAAACTCGCGCCAGCGTGGGATTTTTTATTCATTTTAATACCATCTGTTAAATTTAGTAGCTACATTCAATAATGCTAATAGAGTTTGTTACGCAACCCCAGTTTAATTTTTTAAGCACTTTTGCGGAGGCCCTGAATGTCCCTGTAATTAATAATGAGGTACAAATACCAGCTTCGCTCGGCGAGGGCTTTGTTAGGCGGGTAGATATTTATGAAGATTTTCGCCTGCATATTCATCGTTATCGACTTAGCCAGGAACTGATATTAAAACGCGTAGGTGCAAAAGAACCGGCAAGTTTTATCAGCGTGATATTATATAATAACGAAGAGCCTTTAAGTTTGGTAACGGCTGACGAGGAACAACGAAATTTTAGTCGTTACAACGACATGGCGATACAGATCGCGACCAATAATTTCGATTCTATAATTGCCTTTCCGGCTGGTACCGAAATTTATTATACCGTAATCGGGATAAGTACTACCCGTCTTGAAACGCTTTTAGCACTCAGTGAAAAAGACGCGCTGATCGATGCGATCGTAACGCCAAAAGAATCCATTCTCCTTTTTGAAAGTATGGCGCCCGAAACACAAACAACGCTTAAACAGATCTCCGAATCGCAGTCAGAAAATGGCTTTGCAGATTTTTACTATCGTTTAAAAGCAGAAACCCTGCTATATGATGTGTTTAATCAACTGCATAACCGGCAATCGTTAAAACATAACCCGGTTAATAAGGCAGATGCAGAAAAGCTTTTTTTGATTCGCGAAGCTATACTCAGTAATCTTAGTGAGCCGCCCAGCCTGCCCGCACTGGCCAAACTGGGCGGCATCAGCGAAACCAAAATGAAAGATTTGTTCAGACAGGTTTTTGGCGATAGTATATACCATTATTATCAAACAGCCCGTATGGAAGAGGCTGCTTACCTGCTACGACATAAAAATTATTCGGTAAGCGAGGCCGGTTATCAGTTGGGCTTTAGTAACCTGAGCCATTTTACAAGGTTGTTTGAACGTCACCACCAGCAAAAACCTAAAAAATACGCGTCGGGCGGATAGGACTATTTTTTGGGCGGGGTACGCTATTTTAAATTGCCCATCATGCGGACCTTTGACATATCATTTAAGAAATAAAAAAACAAACGATATGAAAAAGCTACTGATTCCATACAACAGCACCGCTCTAAATTTAAAAAACCATTTAGTGATGGCCCCAATGACCCGTAGCCGCGCTATTGGTAATATTCCTAATGCATTAATGGCAGAATATTATAGCCAACGCCGCGGGGCAGGTTTAATTATAACCGAAGGTACGGCCCCGGCTCCCGAAGGGCTCGGTTATGCCCGTATCCCCGGCATATTCTCACCCGAACAGGTAGAGGGCTGGAAATTAACAACCAGTGCCGTACATCAAAACAACACCAAAATATTTTTGCAGCTTATGCATACCGGTCGCATAGGCCACCAGGCTAACCTTCCGGAAGGTGTGCAGGTTGTTGGCGTTTCGGCTATCCCCGCGGCCGGACAAATGCATACGGATACAGCCGGGATGCAGGATTACCCTGTTCCGGTAGCCTTATCAACACAAGGTATAAAGGATGTCATCAATCAATATGTTGCCGCTGCAAAAAATGCGATTGCTGCCGGTTTTGATGGTGTAGAATTACATGCCGCCAATGGCTACCTGATTGAGCAGTTTTTGAACCCGAATGTGAACGACCGCACAGATAGCTATGGCGGAAGTATAGAGAACAGGGCCAGTTTTGCAATTGAAATTGCAAAAAGTGTAGCCGCTGTCATAGGCAAAGAAAAGGTTGGCATCCGGATCTCGCCAAATTCTACGCTGGGCGACCTCCAGGCTTATGATGCAGATACCACCCAGGAAACCTATATCCATTTAAGCAGGGAATTTAACCGGATCGGTATTGCCTATATCCATATTAGCCTTAACCCGCAGATACCTGCCGGGACGCTGACAGCCATTCGTACCGAGTTTGAAGGTACACTGATATACTGTAATACGTTTACGGCAGAAAAAGCGGAAGCTGAACTGAATAATGGCGACGCGGACCTGATTGCTTTTGGACGTGGTTTCCTCGCAAACCCAGATCTTGAACAACGTATTGAAAAAGGTGCAGAATTGAATGCCCCTGATTTTACAACGTTATATACCCCGGATGCTAAAGGGTACACTGACTATCCTGTTCTTTTCAATTAATTCCCTTTAAACAATTCTGTTCAACAAATGTAAATTATATATGAGACCAACCAAGATCATTACAGTAAACCCGTTAGAGGGAACTGATTTAGCAGTTGTAGGAGATAACTACAGACTACTTATTACCGGTATAGAGACCGATGGCGAATTTGCAGTTATAGATATGCTGATTCCTCCCGGAGGCGGGCCAGGTCCGCACGCCCACGCCGCCTTTCATGAATCATTTTACGTGATAGATGGGGAAATAGTAGTGCGAACTGAAAAGCAAACTTATATTGCAAAAAAGGGCGCCTTTGTCAGTATTCCAAAAGGCGGAGCAATTCATGCTTTTAAAAATGAAAGCAAATCCAATGCCCACATTTTATGTATTGTAGTTGCTGCCGGGTTGGAAGAATTTTTTAAAGAGATTGGTAAACCTGTTGCTTATGGCGAGTTTTTACCGGTACCAGAAATGACACCCGAAGATGCGGAAAAACTTAAATCAATCGCCATCAAGTATGATCAGGAAGTTTTTCCGCCTGATTATTTTGAAACAAAATAACAATGGCTACCTGAATTTACACCTTAAAAAAATTCTTGGATTTTTAATCCCCGCGGGGTCTCCTGAAAGGGACCCTGCGATTATTTGACCCTACCACTTGCAAAAACGCAGGGTTCGCTGCGAGAGACCCTGCTAAGACAAAATGTCCGTAATTTTGTTGTTTCCATCATGTTGCATTAACGATACAAAATTAATCGGCACCCCCCGCAGGCAATTTTATAGCATTCCGTTTGTTTTTTACATAATTTTACTTTGTTATTAACCAGGATCAGACCCTATGCGAAACATGTTTGCTTTACTTTTATTATGCTTTATCAGTTTTAATAAAGCAACTGCCCAAGCTTCTTTTCAGGGCCACCAGCCGCAGGTCGCCAAGGATGCATCCGGTGTGGTCAGGTTGGTGTATGGTCGGGCAGACAGCATCTTCTGCTCCACCTCTACCGATGCCGGTAAAACCTTTTCAAAGCCAATTTTAGTAGGCATTGTGCCTGATATGCACCTGGGCATGGCCAGGGGGCCGCAACTGGCCAGTTCGGTAACTTATAGCCTGGTAACCGCTATAGATAAAAAGGGAGAAATTCATTATTTCATATTAAACCATCGAACAAGGCAAGGCTGGAAGGCAATGGGCTTTTTAAACGACCAGCGTTCGTCAGCACCCGAAGGATTAATGAATATCGCTTCGGATAAGCAAGATCACTTCTATGCAGTATGGCTGGACACCCGTATGGGTAAAAAAAATAATATTTATTTCTCCTCCTTTACACCAAAATCAAATAAATGGAGCCTCAACAAGTTGGCTTATCAGTCGCCTGACGGCCACGTATGTGAATGTTGCCGGCCAAGCATCGCGGTGGACGGAAGCCGGGTAGCCATCATGTTCCGCAACTGGTTGATGGGTTCTAGAGACCTATACCTGATCAGATCAGAAAACAATGGAATTACTTTTAGTGCTGCACAAAAGTTAGGAGCCGGTACGTGGAAACTGAACGCCTGCCCTATGGACGGCGGCGGTTTAATATTTAATACCGACCACTCCATCTCCACTATTTGGAAAAGACAGGGCACTGTTTATTATGCTAAGCCGGGCAGCAATGAGGTAGAATTAGCCACAGGACGTGATTGCAGTATCAGTTTGATAGGTGGCCAAAACGTGGTTTCATTTTCCGACAACGGTAACCTTAAGATAACCTATGTAGGTACCAATAAAGTGACCGATGTAGGTAAAGGCAGTTATTTAAAAACTATAGGGTTGCCCGAGAACAAGTTATTGTTGGTTTGGGAGGACGGAGAACAAGTGAAGGCAAAGACGTTATGAGGTTGCTCATTACACGTCCACCAATTTTGTCTTAGCAGGGTCCCTAGCAGCGGACCCTGTTAAGACAAAATTTAGATTATTATTAATTACGAACTGGGTATCGCAGCAACCACGGACATCCCGGCACTGTTGGTAAGAATACAGGTATTACCTGATGTACCATTGGTGCCAAATGACATCATTTCTGTAGGTATTACGCCCGGTGCCGGTGCCGGACTGGCTAAAATATACATGATGGGTACGTATATAAAATTATCCAATATTACCCCATTTAATTTTACTGCTGTATCACTCATAATAGCTAAGGTGGTTGGAGGATTTTTTGTGGTCATGACAGCACCACCAAACACCGATAGCGGTACCGGGTTAAACAGCGTATACCCGGTTACATTGTTGTAGTTTTTAAAACTCGCGGTAATGGTTACCAACGAGTTTAAATTAGCGTCATATTCCCTTTTAAATACTATGGTTATGGTTTCGCCGGGTAAGGTCATCGTTAAGGTATTATTGGTGAATGACATATTAGCCGCCTCAAAATAATAGCCGTTAGCATTAACACCATCTACTGATATGCCTATTTTTACATTATAAGCCTTAATATTTGCATTGGTAACATATTGCCCCTGTATAGACACGAAGGCACCGCTATGGATAGAAGGTAGCTGATAGTAACCGCTAAACGCGGCAAGTTGCTCGCTGTTAGGGTTAGCCGATATGAGTTTTGATGCAACCGGCTTAGGTATGGTTTGCAATGATCTTTGCGCGCCGTGCAAAGGGATATTATTGCACGCAAGTCCCCCTTCGGCAGCAGAACCCATGATAAAAAATACCACTTCTTTGGTCGCGGTTAACGCTACAAAAAAATACATATTCACGTTATACAAATAACCCGCAATGGGTTTTAAACCATCGCCCGGGGTATCGTTATACAAAATTGCACCGTTGGCTTCTATCTGCAGCAATACCGGTTCGTTTGCAGGCGCGCTGCCGCCGGCAGGTAGCGATAAATAATACTGGCCGCTAAACACAGCCGGAGTTATAGGATTGTTATAGGTTGCACCCTGTACTGGGGTTGCAGTTGTTTGTCCGGGGATGGTGATACTGCCAGCGCAAGTTGCCGTAGTGCCGGTACCATTATCTGTACGGGTAAACGTTAAACTAATATTATACCCGCCCCCGCTTTGTACCAGCTGATTATTTTCAAAACTTCCGGTAAATAGTATCTGGGAAGAGTTTTTTCCGTCTAATGATATTAAAAGGTCTATAAAAGGAATGGAATAGGTACCTATAGCCAAAATATTTGCATCAATAGCAAAAAAAGCCCCGGTGGTACTGTTCAGGGTGTAATATCCGTTAAATGCCATTAACGATGTATTAGCCGAACTGCTTTTTATCTCGCCAGGATCAACATTTTTATATTTTTCGAATTTTTCCAGGAGAGAACTAACCAATGGGTTAGATGAGGTGGGATCAATGCTTTTAACGAATTCCATAACTGTGTGTTTTAGGTAACGAATGTTTAACTTATAGGCAAGATACAATAATGGGATGATTTTTCTAAAAAACAAATCGTAAAAAAAGCCTCACATTGCTGTGAGGCTTTTTGCTCCTGAGGCTGGGCTCGAACCAGCGACCCTCTGATTAACAGTCAGATGCTCTAACCGGCTGAGCTACTCAGGAATCTATTTCCGGTTTGGAGTGTGCAAAAGTATGATTATTGCGCATATTTCACAATATTTGCAATAAAAAATTTATAAAATATTTTACATGAGTTTATTAGTTATTGGTACTGTGGCGTTTGACGCTATTGAAACCCCCTTTGGTAAAACCGACAAAATTGTGGGTGGTGCCGCCACCTATGCCGGTTTAGCGGCTACGTATTTTTATGACAAGGTTAAAATTGTAGCTGTTGTAGGCGATGATTTCCCTGAAAGCGAGATCAAAGACTTTGAAAAACATGGTATAAATACCGAGGGTCTGCAAATTAAAAAGGGCGAGAAATCTTTTTTTTGGAGCGGTAAGTACCATAACGATATGAACAGCCGCGATACTTTAATAACAGAATTAAACGTATTAGCTGACTTTGACCCTATCATTCCCGCCAGCTACCAGGATTGCGACTACCTGATGCTGGGTAACCTTACCCCGCAGGTGCAGCAAACCGTTATTAAACGCCTAACCAACCGCCCTAAGCTTATTGTTATGGACACCATGAACTTTTGGATGGACATTGCCATGGACGACCTGCTGGAAACTATTAAACTGGTGGATGTATTAACTATTAACGATGCCGAGGCGCGCCAGTTATCGGGCGAATACAGTTTGGTTAAGGCTGCCCGTAAAATATTAACCATGGGCCCTAAATATCTGATCATTAAAAAAGGCGAGCATGGCGCATTGTTGTTTAGCGAGGATAAGATATTCTCGGCCCCTGCGCTGCCCTTAGCCGAAGTATTTGACCCAACAGGTGCCGGTGATACCTTTGCCGGTGGATTTATTGGTTACCTGGCAAAAGTAGGTACCGTAAACTTTAACAATATGAAAAACGCGCTGATCTATGGCTCGGCATTGGCATCATTCTGTGTAGAGAAATTTGGCACCGAAAAATTAAAGAATTTAACCAAACAAGAAATTGCGGCGCGTATACAGGAGTTTGTGAGTTTGTCGTCTTTTGAGATAGTTTAATAATATGCTCAATATCTATAAACAAGCCCTACAGAAATGTAGGGCTTGTTTGATTTTATAGCTTAAAGTATTAAATAAGTAATTCAATGTACTTTTAATATTTGATAAGGTCTTTTAATTCAGGTTTTTATAATATAATTAATTATTTATATTGCGGAAACCCAATTTGATGAATCAAAATTTCAACCTGTTTCGACTTAATTGCATGATGGATGATAGTAAATCCAAAAATTTTAATGCAATTATAATATCTCTTATTTGCGAGC